>CAIWTL010000433.1 GCA_903915555.1 uncultured Micrococcales bacterium
ACCTCACCGGCACGGAACAGACTGATGAACTGTTCCGGATGGTGGCTGACTTCGACGGGGCCCTGATCCTGTGCCATGTGCAGGGAGCCAATGTCCGTCGGGTCGCCGACTTCGACTTCGGATCCGACCCCACCGCGATGCTGTACGAGTATTTCGCCCCGAGGGTCGAGGCCGCGCAGCGCTGCGGGGTCCGACGCCTGTGGATCGATCCCGGACTGGGCTTCTACTACCGGAACCTCCAGGACTCCGCGGTGCGGATCCGCCATCAGATGCGGGTCTTCCTGAACACGTTCCGGCTGCGGACCCTGGGCTGGCCGACCTGCCATGCCCTGCCCCATGCGTTCGAGTGCTTTGGGGGACGAGGTGCGCTCGGCGGAACCGTTCTTCGCGGTGCTGGCCGCGCTGGGGAAGACCGATCTGTACCGGACCCACGAGGTGCCCAGGACGCGGGCGGTGCTGCGGACGCGGTCGCGGTCGACCGCCGCATCCGCCTGGCACTGCAGGACATGGACGGCACCCGATTGGATCGTGTTGCCCTGCGGGGGAAGGGGCAGGATCGCAAACTCGTGGTCGGGGAGAAGTTCCGGGCCAAGGGACGACTGCCGCGCACGATGCTGCGCCGGCTGGCCGACGACTCGGTGATGCTGCAGAACCGGTTGACCCGTGGTGGGCAGCCCTGGCAAACGATCGCGCGGGCCTCGGTCGGTCCCGACGGGTCATTCACCAAGACGGTACGTGTCACCGAGAAGCGGTTCCTGCATCAGCACCGCTACCGCGTGATCGCCACCATGAAGCAGCCCACCGCCTACGGCGCGGGATCGGTATCGGCCGCGGCCACCACCACCGCCAGCAGTCCGACCACCACCGCCACCGGCGTGGTGCAGTTCACCATCAACTACACCAACAGCACCGGCCAGGACCTGGTGGTGTTCGTGCCCACCGCCCAGACCAGCCAGACCAGCAACGGCCAGGCCGGCTTCAACTCCGGCTCCTTCGACCTGGACAAGAACCAGACCGCGGTCATGACGTACACCAACCCGCCGGAGGGCACCTCGGTGTCGTGGTACGTCAACCAGCAGAACTGCCTGGGCAAGTGCACCGATTACAAGCCCAACTGGGCGCAAGGACAGACACCGAAGAGCATCACCTGCTCATCGAGCACCCCCAACTTCCCCAGCGGAAGCACCACCAACGTCGACCTGACCAGCCAGTTCGGCGCAGGCTACGGTGGCTCCATCGTCGGCCCCGAGGCCAACTGCTCCTTCCAACTGGGCTCCTCGTTCCAGAACTGGTGGGAGAACCACCCCGTCGAAGGATGGGTCGCCGCCGCCATCGCAGTCGTCATCATCGCCGTGCTCATCGTGGCCTTCATCCCCACCGGAGGCACCGACGTCGTCGTCGCGGACGCGACGCTCGACGTATCCATCGAGACGATCGACGGGACGGATGCATCCTGGTCGTTGGACGACAACTATTTCGCCGCGAGCCAATGAACGTCTCCCACGCAAGGTTCCCGGCTTCCGAGACACGACACACTCGGTGAGTCAGACTGCGCGCGCCTGACCGCGTCTCTCAACCGAGGCGAACAGCACTTCCAGGCGCCAACAGGCTGGTCCTCGGCCGCCCCGACCGTGTGCCCCAGGGTGTCCGCTACTGTCTGAAACTTCCCCTGTGATGACCGTCCGGCGTCGCCGGGGGCCGACTCGACCGAGGGACCAGATGTGAACGAGGCGACGGATCAGCGCGGGCTCCGAGGCTTCCTCGGCAGTGATCCTGGCAACCGGTGGGATCGACAACGTGAGTGACACGGCAGTTGCCGGTATTCCCGCCGTGGTCGCCGGCTTCACCATCTTCGTCCTGATCCCGGCAGGGGTCATTCTGCTGCTGTGCGTCCGGGGAAGAGCCGGCGAGGAGAAGGACAGCCCAGATGTCGCTGGCGCGTCGGTGGTGGCCTGACCTTCGCAGTTCCCGGGGGACAGGGCGGCCCTGTCGCTCACCAGCGGAACCGGGCAGCGAACAGTGGACTCAGGGCCGGAATCGACAACGACATTCTCCGAGGGGCAGCGCTGCTGTGATGGATGTCGATCATGCGCCCCGCGACGTCAGAACGGCAATGACCCGGGGCGCGAAGAACCGACGCTTGTAGGCATTCGCATCGACGACATCCAGGACACCCAGTTCCACCAGCTGTCCCACGAGCTTGTTGGCGCGGCCGTATGAGACGCCCAGGTCGGATTCGACCTTGCGGACACTGAAGCTCGGGTTGGCCACCGCCAGGTCGACCAGGGCGTGGGCGCTATCGGCGCGCAGGGCCGAGCGGCGGACCATTTCCTTCAGTTCGCTCTGCACCTCCGACAGGGCGACCATCTCGTTGCGGGTGTCCTCAGCGGCTTGCTGCAGGCCGAGTGCGAAGAATCGGACGTAGTCATCCCACGCGCCGTGCGTGCTGATGCCGAGCAGATGGTCATAGTACTCCCCACGCCGCGCTTCGAACCAAGGGGAAACGGTGAGAGTGGGCTCGCTGAGGACTCCCACGGCTTGCAGGTAGAGAACGATCAGGAGTCGACCGATGCGGCCGTTGCCGTCGCGGAAAGGGTGCAGTGCCTCGAACTCGTAGTGCGACATGGCGGCGGCCACGACGGGGTCGATCTGGTCGCGGTGATCGGCGCGCATCCAGTCCACGAGCAACTGGAGACCGGCTTGCAGATCGCTGCCTGGCGGGGACGGCACGAAGCGCGCTCGCTGCACGGAGAACGCCGATGGCGGCGCATCCGAGCGACGGCCGATGACAACCTGCGTCTCCCGCAATCGCCCCGACTGCGCAGCCAAGGGGGTTCCGCGCATCAGGAGCCCTTGTAGTTCGGTCAGTAGGCCCATCGACAAGGGCCGACCCTCACCGACCCAGTCGAACCCGTGATTGGCAGCGCGGACGTAGTTGAGGATCTCCACGAGCTCAGGAGTTGTGGGCTCATCCTCGTCCGCCACCAAGACGTCCGCCAAGGGCGCGTAAGTGCCTTCCAGCGCCGACGTGCTCTGGGCTTCCCGCTGCAGAGTCGGTAACCGCAAGAGCGTGGGATTCGGCAACTGTCGAGCTGTGCTGTCGAGTGCCGCCAAGGCCGCACGTGCGTTGCTCACGGCGATCATGGTGCGGGGGGTCATCGCCGGCATGGACTCACCGAGTGGCGCTGGCACGAAGGCTCGGTGCTCCCAGGCGCCGCGCATCGGGTCGTTGCCGCGGATCACGACAAGTTTCCCCAGGGCGTCTTTGGCGAACATGTCCAGATCCACAATGTCACTCTAGTGCCCATTGAGTGACATTTTTCGTTGGAGAACGCGCGTTCAGTGCCACTCTCGATGCGACGAAACCGGTCCCCTACGGCGCGGAGCCGGTCGCGATGGTCCTCGAGCGGGCAACCCACAACCCCGAAAGAAGAAGGATGTCCCGGTACAACACAAGAGCGCGCCTGTGCGGGTTCGGGTGATGCGTGACGGATTGGCTTCGCCTGATCCGTTACATCTCCAGTGAATTGTTACTGACTACCTGGTCAACTCGCCCGGCGAGCCGCCTTCTTCTTCCGGACCTCCTTATCGCTGGTTCGTAGGACAGTGGTGACGAGTTCCTCGCCGTCCCACACCTGCAGGGTCTGACCATCGAGGTGGATGTCGACTTGATGGCCGGCGCGACGTTTCCCGCAGTTGATCTGCTGCCAGGCCACCGAGATGATGCCGTTGCCGGCGACTTTGCGGGTGATCCAATCCGACCCGGTGCGACCAGGCGCCAAAGCGGAGTCATCCGCGGCCCGATCCCACGCTTCCGCCGTAGTGAACCTGGTCGCTGGCGCATTCATCCCGATCGCGGAATGCGGCCGCTGAGTGTTGTAACTGCTCACCCACTCATCCAGCTGCTGCTGCGCGATGACCAGGTCCGGGAACACTCGAGCAGTCAGGAACTCCTCACGCAAGGTGCGGTGGAACCGCTCGATCTTGCCCGTCGTGGTGGGACTGCGCGGCGCGGTCAACAGGTGATCGATGCCGTTCTCCCGGCAGATCCGGTCAAACAACACCTCCGTGTCACGCAAACCGAAACGACCGGTGAACACCTTCCCGTTGTCAGTCAGCACTTCCGCCGGCACCCCGTGAGTGCGCAACGCGGTCGCGAAATGCCCACACACCGCCCGCGACGTGGCCCGCAGCATCAACCCCGCACACACCACGAAACGGGAATGATCGTCGATGCCGGTCAAGATCTTGCACTGGCGGCCATCGGCCAACAACACCCCACCCACGACATCCATCTGCCACAGTTCCATCGCCCCGCCCCGCTCCCAGCGTTTGAACCGTCGATCACGTTTGCGTCGAGCCATCGGATCGATCAGGTTGCTGCGCTTCAGCAACCGATACACCCCAGAGCGTGACGGCAGCGGATCAACACCCGCCCGCTGGGCCTCATGCACCAAACGCCGCGGGCCCCACTCCGGATGCTTCCGGCGAGCCTCCAACACCCACACCTCGACCGCTGGATCCATCTGGTGCGAACACCGCGGCGGGCGATGAGACCGATCCGGCAGACCTGCCAAACCCGCATCCTCATACCACCGCAGCCACCGATGCACGGCCTGGCGGGACACCCCGAAACGGGAAGCCACCTCCACAACGGGAACGCCATCGCGAATCACGGCAAGAACAGCCTGATACCTCTGCTCCACAACACTCAACTCCACAAGCATGCTCGGGAGTGTCACGGATCAGGCGGAACCACCGTCACGCATCAGGCGAAACCCTGTCACCCATCAGCCGAAGCCGATACGTCACGCATCAGGCGGAACCACACAACACAAGGGCGCGCCTGAAGAGATTCGAACTCCTAACCTTCTGATCCGTAGTCAGATGCTCTATCCGTTGAGCTACAGGCGCAGTG
Source organism: uncultured Micrococcales bacterium (assembly GCA_903915555.1). Taxonomy (GTDB): domain Bacteria; phylum Actinomycetota; class Actinomycetes; order S36-B12; genus CAIWTL01. The sequence goes on from CAIWTL010000433.1 coordinate 4,919, forward strand.
CTGCCGAGTATAGACGAGCCGCTCCGGCCCGGGCAGGTCGGTCGGGCAGGCACGGAGCCCGCGGATGCGACACGATTGGGAAGTGACCCCGCAGGTGGCGAGCCCCTCCTACCTGGACCACGCCGCCGACGGCGACGGCGACGTCCGTACCTACCGTCGGGTGAGCCTCGTCGCAGGACTCGTGTGGGGCATCAGTTCCCTCGCCCTGCTCAAACTCGTCATCTGGGGGACCATCGAGGTCGCCCGCACCAGCGATCCCGAAGGCCTGCTCGAAGCAGCCGCCACCACCGACCACGCCCCGTGGCCCTGGCTGGGATTCCTGGCGGCACTGATCGGCTTCATCCCGATCGCCATCCTGCTGCCGTGGGCGATCCACCGGTACCACCGCCGGTCATGGCGGACCAGCGTCACCCCGTACCTGACGATCAACCCGCGCCAACTGGCCACAGGAGCCGCTCTCTTCGGGGCGCTCTATCTGTTGGTCGCGGGCGCCACCGCGCTCCTTCTCAGCGGGTCGATCACGGTCCGGTTCGACTGGGGAGAGTTCCTTCCCGGGCTGCTGGTGTTGGTCGCCCTGCTGTGGGTGCAGGCCTTCGGCCAGGAACTGCTCTTCCGCGGGTACAACATGCAGTGGGCCTGGTTGGACGTCCGATCCCCCGGAGTGCTCGCCACGATCTCCGGCATCTCCTTCGCCGTCCCGTTCCTCTTCGCGCCCTACATCGTCCAGTGGGTGGTGCCCGAGATCGAGGTCCCGGACTCGTCCTGGCCGGAACGACTCGTGCTCATGGTCGGCTACGCCATCATCGGCGCGGCTTTCGCGCTGGCGAGCATCAGGACCGGCACTGTGGAGCTCGCCATGGGCGCGGCCTTCTCGTTCAGCCTGCTGACGGCACTGCTGCTGGCGCCGCGCTCCGGGCAGTTGGCCGGCGGAAGCGTGCTGGAGCTGCAGTCCGGGACAGGGACATCCACGGTGTATGTCGCGCTCCTCGGTGTCGCCTGTCTCATCTTCGCGACGGTCTCCCGCCGCCTGGTACCCGATCCGACAGGCCGGCCGCTGCTGCGGGATGCCTCCACCGCATCCGTCCTCGCGATGCCTGCCGGGAGCCCCATCTGGCGCGTGTCCGTCCGCGGACTGCTGGCGCACAAGGTGCGCCTGCTCCTCACCTTGGTGACCATCGCCCTCGGTGTCACCTTCGTGACCGCGACTCTGGTGTTCGCCGACACCACCACCCGCGCCCTCGACCTGTTCTTCGATCAGGAACCCGCTGACGTCGTGGTGCAGCCCGTGGATCCCATCACGGCGTTCGCCAATCCCGGCCGCCCGCCGTCGCTCAGCTTCTCCGAGGATGACGCGGCAACCGTCAGCCGCGTTGCGGGGGTGATGTCGGTGGCCCCGTCGGTCAACCAGGAGGGCGTGCTGGTCCTGGACCCGGTCACCGGAGAACCGGTCGGCGGCCCCAGCGCCTCACACATCGGCGCCTCTTGGACCGCGGAGCAACTGCCCGCCGGGGCCGCTGATCTCGTGAGCGACCTACCGCGCGGGCTGGGGCAGGTGGCCCTGGATGCCACCACGGCGGAACGACTCGGGCTGCAGCCTGGGGACCCGGTTCGCCTCATCACCCCACTGGAGCCCGACGCGACCCGGCAGTGGACCCTCACCGGGACGATCGACATCGGGCTGGCCGGCGGCGCGACGGTGGCGGTCTTCGATCTGCCCACCGCTCAACGGCTCATCACCGGAGCGGGCCGGGTGAATCAGCTCCTCGTGACTGCCTCGCAGGATCCCGCCACTGTCGCAGCCAGAATGAACGAGGCCCTCGGTCCGGATTCCGGCCTGACGGCCATCACGGGCCGCGAGGCCGCCGATCGCGCAGCCGCAGAGGTCGCGGACGGCATCGGTTTCCTCAACACTCTGCTCACCGTCTTCGCTGTCCTCTCCGTGGTGGCTGGCCTGTTCCTGATCGTGAACACCTTCGCCATGTTGGTGTCCCAACGCAGTCGCGAACTGGCTCTCCTGCGCGCGGTCGGGGCGACCACCGAGCAACTGCAGGTGGGGGTGATCGTGCAGGCGACACTCGTGGGGATCGTCGGCACGATCATCGGTCTCGCGCTGGGCCTGTACCTGGCGGTGGGCATCCGGCGCGGGCTGCGGATCGCCGGCATCGACGTCCCCGGGGGAAGCCTGGTGGTGGCCCCTCGGACCCTCGCCATCGCCGCGGTGGTGGGGGTGGGTGCGACGATCCTCGCCGCATGGGTGCCGGCGCTGCGCGCCGGCCGGACGCCACCGGTCGAGGGGCTGCGCAGCGGGCGGCGACTCACGCGAGAAGCTGTGATCCGGCGGCTGGCCATCGCCGGCATCTGCGTCGCTCTCGCAGTGACGACGGCGATGGTGGCCCTCCGTGACTCACTGGCCGAGAACGCCGTTGCGTGGATGGGGCTGTCCGCCGTCCTGGCACTCGCGGGTTTCGTCGCCGCGTCGCCCTGGCTGGTACGTCCGGTCATGGCGCTGATCACGGTGCCCCTGCGCGGGGCGGTGGGTCGGCTGGCTGCCGCCAACAGTGCCCGCAACCCCCGGCGCGTCACGGCGACCACGTCCGCCCTCGCCCTGGGCGTCGCACTCATCGGGATCATCACCGTCCTGACCACCTCGGCGACCGCCACCGCCGACCGGGAGATCTCGCGCACCTTCGCCTCGGATCTGTCCATCGGCGAACCTCCGCTGTACCGCCCCTACGACCACTCGCTGACGATGCGGGCCGCCCGGGTCCCCGGGGTGTCCTCCCACACGTACATCAGGACGACCAGTGGTCAGCGGCGGGAGATCCCCGTCCCCGTCTTCGGGGTCCAGCCGGACCTCATCACGCAGGCCGTCAACGTGACCGCCACCGACGGTCACCTCTCCCGGGTGGGCGGCGATGTCATTGCCCTCGACTCCCGCCTGGCCGCCCGCTACGGCCTCACGGTGGGCGACGACTTCACCGCCGACTACCGCACCGGACCGCGCACGTTCCGTATCGGTGCGGTGTTCGAACCGGTCCTGGTGTTCGAGGGGATCTTGACCGATCTGGCGACCGCCGAGGAACTCGGCGCTGCCCCTGGACTCGACACCGCCGCCTACTTCACCGTGACGGAGGACGCCGACATCGGTCAGGTGCAGCAGGGCATCCGCGAGGCGATCTCGGCCAACCCGGCACTCCAGGTGCAGGACACCGACACTCTGAAGGCCAACTTCGCCGACCAGGTCCGACAGCTG
>CAIWTL010000434.1 GCA_903915555.1 uncultured Micrococcales bacterium
ATTGCGGATGAGCAGGAAGAGGAAGAACCCGGACGCCATCAGGAAGAAGAACCAGGAGAGCACGGTCGACACGCCCGCGAGGGCGGTCATCTCCCCTGGGTCGCTGGCCGCAACGAGGGACACCGCACCGGTGCCCATGACAGCGCCGAACCAACTCGGCTGATCGAGCATGCGGGCGGCCACGGGATCGACGGTAACGGGCGTGACGCCCGGTGGTGACGCGGAGCGGCCACCGGGTGGTCAGAGTCCTGACCCGTCGCCATCAGCGAGCGCCATCACATGCACACGTCGGATCCCCGGTCGACGTACGCGTCGTCCGTGGCGAGGAAGCGCCAGTCGTACCCGTCGGGCCGGAAATCCATCTGCAGGACACCGTGCTTGGTGGTCCGCTTGACCTCAGGCTGGGGAAGGACATCGGCACGGTAGTCGCCGAGCCGCGCCCCACCGGTCCCGACGATGAACTGGCGCGGCCCTGTTGCGTTCGCCGACCCGTCCGGCGCCAGGCGCGGGAAGCGCTGGTAGGAGTGCTCGTGACCGGTGAGCAGCACATCGACGCCGGCGTCGGCGAGTACTTGGTAGAGATCGGAGACCCGGTCGTAGGGGCCATGCGGGGTCGCGGCCCATCGGGGGTGGTGCCAGGTGACTGCGACACATCGGTTGGTGTCGATCGCCAACTGCGCGGCGAGCCACCTCACCTGCAGCGACTCGGGGAGACAGTCGTCGAGGAAGCGGCAGTTGGAGTTCATCTGGTAGAAGCTCCAGCCCCCGTGCTGGAACCCGTACCAGGGCAGTGATGGTGTCCCGACCCGCGGACCGAACAGGCTGAAGTAGTAGGGACCGATGTCTCGGTACTCGTGGTTGCCCGGGACCGGGTACGTGGTGTCCATCAGGCGCCCGTAGTAGGGCAGGTAGCAGTCCCGGAAGTTCGCGGGGTCACCGTCGTTCTGGGCGAGGTCGCCCAGTGCCAGGAGCATGGCGTTGTCGGGGATCAGCCGGGACGTCGCGGCCTGGTTGGCGTTGTCCGGATTGTCGCTGTCGCACCAGCCGATGTCACCGACGGCATAGGCGGTGAAGGGCTCGGTGACGGGGATCTCGGGGGTGAGCCGCGGCAGTGGCGTGGCCTGGATGGGAGGCAGCGTCGGGGTGGGCGTGGGGGTCGGCGTCGGCGTGGGGGGTGGCGGGGGAGGAGTGGGCTTCGGGGCAACGAGGACGGTGCGCCGGACCGAGGTCCCCTTGACCTTGGCCGTACGGGCGACGTTGACCTTCACCGTGTACCGGCCCACGGCGGGCGGGCGGTAGCGCACCGTCACGGCCCCATCGCGCTTCGAACGGCCCTGCTGCCGTACGACCCAGTTGCGTCCCGACTGACGCCAGCGGACCTCGAACCGGCGGCGTTGCTCGTGCGGGGCGATCCGCAGCTGCTCCACGAACCGCTGCCCGATCGTCAGGGTTGCAGGCGCGGACGACCAGCCGGCCACACGGGTACCCCGGGAGTCGGGGGCCCCGGGAACAGCCAGGGCGGGGGCGGCTGCGCCAGCGGGCGCGAGTACGCCCACCACTGCAACCGCGACCAGCCCCGTGCTGCATCGGATGATCGGCATCCGCCAACTGTACGAGCCAGAAGCGCCCGCACCGAACACCTCAGGCCGTCGGCCCTGTCGCCACCCAGTCGAACGTCCGCTCCACGGCCTGCTTCCACCGTTTGTAGAGGCGCTCGCGCTCCTCGAGGGGCATCTCCGGCAGCCAGCGCTTGCCCTCGGCCCAGTTGGCGCGGATGTCCTCCTGCCCCGCCCAGAACCCCACGGCGAGGCCGGCGGCGTAGGCGGCTCCCAGAGCCGTCGTCTCGATGGTGCGCGGGCGGATGACCGGGACCCCGAGGATGTCCGCCTGGAACTGCATGAGCAGGTCGTTGAGCACCATCCCGCCGTCCACCTTGAGTGTGACCAGTTCCACACCGGAGTCGGCCTCCATCGCCTCGATCACCTCCCGGGACTGGAATGCCGCGGCCTCGAGGGCTGCGCGGGCGATGTGTCCTCGGTTGATGAATCGGGTGAGCCCGACGATCGCGCCGCGCGCATCCCCGCGCCAGTAGGGGGCGAAGAGTCCGGAGAAGGCCGGGACGAAGTAGCAGTCGCCGTTGTCCTCGACCGTCTTCGCGAGTCTCTCCACCTCCGGTGCCGAGCCGATGAGTTGCAGGTTGTCCCGCAGCCACTGGATGAGACTGCCGGTGACCGCGATCGATCCCTCCAGCGCGTAGATCGTCGGCTCTTCGCCGATCTTGTAACAGACAGTCGTGAGCAGACCGTTGTCGGACAGGACGAGTTCGGTGCCGGTGTTCAGAAGAACGAAGTTGCCCGTGCCGTAGGTGTTCTTCGCCTCACCGGGGCTGAGGCACGCCTGACCGAACATGGCCGCCTGCTGATCACCCAGGATCCCGCTGATCGGGACTCCCGCCAGACCCGGGGGGGCATCCACGGCGCCGTACACCTCGGACGAGGATCTGATCTCGGGCAGCATCGACATCGGGATGCCGATCTCCGCACAGATCGCCGGGTCCCATTGCAGCGTCCTGAGGTCCATCAGCAGCGTCCGCGACGCGTTGGTCGGATCGGTGATGTGCACACCGCCGTTGATCCCACCGGTCAGGTTCCAGATCAGCCACGTGTCGATCGTCCCCATCAGAAGATCGCCGGCCTCCGCCTTCTCGCGGGCGCCGGCGACGTTCTCGAGGATCCAACGCACCTTCGGCGCGGCGAAGTACGTCGCCAGTGGCAGCCCGGTGCGCTCCCGGTACTGATCCACGTCTCCGAGGGAGTCGATGATCTTCTGGGTACGCGTGTCCTGCCACACGATCGCGTTGTAGACCGGGATCCCGGTGGTCTTGTCCCACACCACCGTCGTCTCGCGCTGCTGGGTGATACCGATGGCCGCGACGTCGGCGACGCCGATATTGGCGCGACCGAGGGCACCTCCCATCACCTCGCGGGTGTTCTCCCAGATCTCCATGGCGTCGTGCTCGACCCATCCCGGCTGGGGGAAGATCTGCTCGTGCTCGATCTGGTCCGACCCCATGGCCAGACCGTCGTGCCCGAACAGGATCGCGCGGGTCGATGTCGTTCCCTGATCGATAGCCATCACGGCCTTCGCCATGGTTCCTCTTCTCGTCGTGGTGTGTTCGTCGTTGTCGTCGTCGGTGGGATCGTGGATGGGCTCCGCTAGAAGTTGGCCGAGTACAACCCGGCCGCCAGCAGGGCGCCGAGCAGCGGCCCCACGATCGGTACCCACGCATACCCCCAGTCGACCTTCTGCTTGCCCTTGATGGGCAGCAGGGCGTAGACCAGCCGTGGCCCGAAGTCGCGCGCCGGGTTGATGGCGTAGCCCGTGGCACCACCGAGCCCGGCCCCGATCGCGAGCACGGCGAACGCCACCCCCGCGTAGCCGAGAGCGATGTTGCCCAGCTCCGGGGGCCGGTCCGCGGTGGCCGGTTCCCAGGGCGCCTGCTGGATGATCCAGTAGACGAGGACGAAGGTGGCGATGATCTCGGACACCGTGTTCCAGCCCAACGAGCGCGCCTCGGGTTTCGGCCCCGTGTAGAAGATCCCCCCCGTGGCCGAGTTGTCCGGGTTGACGTCGAACTGCTTCTTGTAGACGAGGTACACCAGCAGTGCGCCGAACATGGCGCCCAGCACTTCCCCGACGATGTAGAAGGGGAACTCCGCCCATGTCTGTGTGCCGTTGACGGTGAGCGCGAGGGTCACGGCGGGATTGAGGTTGGCGCCCGAGCTCCACGCCACACTGGCGCCGACGTAGACGGCCATCCCCCAGCCGAGGGATGTCAGGACCCAGTTGCCGGCCTGGTGCGCCAGGGAGAAGGTCAACGAGACCGTGGCCCCGATCCCACAGCCGAGCACGATGAGCACTGCCGTCCCGATGAACTCGTTGACGAAGATCACCCGGAACATCTCCACGACATCCACGCGCTCGGTATAGCAGCGATCGCCGCGGCGATGCGCGCCGGAATGCGCCTGGCGGGAGGGCCGCAAGGCAGCAGGAACCGGAAGGCCCGGTGGACCCGGGAGGCATGGTGAAGCCCCGCCGACGGGGGAGGCGACGGGGCTTCACCTCCAGCGTAGGTGCGCACCACGGAGTGGGGAAGATGCCGTCCGATTCGCGGCGATCCGTGTCCGCTGACCCGTTCGACACCGCGTCACACCACCTGTCCCGGTGGTAGGCAGGAACCATGGGAGCAACTGCCGTCGAGATGGTGATCGACCCCCGGACCCGGCCCGTGGGAGACCTGGCGGTGCAGCGCGTCCTGCCCCACCGGCTGCGCCGCATGGTCGGGCCGTTCATCTTCGCTGACATCTTCGGACCCGACGACTACGCGCCCGGCAGCGGCGCCGACGTGGACGCCCACCCTCATCTGGGTCTGTCGACCCTGTCGTACCTGTTCGCCGGCGAACTGTTCCACCGGGACTCCACCGGTTCGACGTCGCCCATCCGTCCCGGTGACGTCAACTGGATGACAGCGGGTTCGGGGGTCTGCCACACCGAGCGCAGCCCCGCGGAGGCGCGCCGGGACCACCACGTCATCGCAGGACTGCAGACCTGGGTGGCGTTGCCCGTGGAGTACGAGCAGCGGGACCCGTTCTTCGAACACGCCGATGCGGTCGACATCCCGCATCATCGTGCCCCTGGGGTGGATGTGGCGGTGGTGGCGGGAAGCGGTTGGTCGCTGCGTTCCCCGATCGTCGGGTCCAGTCCACTGCTCGAGGCCGAGATCCGCCTCGACGACACAGACATCAGGATCCCCGCGGAACACCGCGAGCGAGCCCTCATCGCCATCTCCGGTGACCTCCGCGTGGCCGGCCAACGCCTCCGCCCCGGGCAGTCGGCGGTGCTGACCAGGGGTGAGGAGGTCGAACTCCACGGCAGCGGCCGGGCCATGATGCTGGCGGGCGATCCGGTGGGGGACCGGTACATATGGTGGAACTTCGTCGCCTCCGACCGGGGACTCATCGACGACGCGAAGCGGGACTGGGACGCCCAGCGCTTCCCCACCGTGCCCGACGACCACGACACCTGGGTACCGGCGCCCCCGCTGTGACGCGCAGCCCGCACGGCGTCGCAGGCCACACCCCGCCAGAGACCACTCGTCGACCGAGGTTCAGAGGAGGAGCGAGCGAATGACCGAGGGGAGACTGCCCCGGAACGCCTGGACCGAGCCCCGGACGTTCTCGGTGAACCGGTTGCCGGGACGGTCCGTCCTGTTCGGTCGCGGCGCCCTCGACCCGACTCCGGAGGACGACGACTTCCGTCTCGACCTCTCCGGCGAATGGGCGTTCGACTGGCACGAGGGGATCTCCGACCTCGACGCCGAGCAACTCGGGCGCACCGGTGCACTGAGCGGGGACAGGATCGCCGTACCCGGCGTGTGGCAGCTGCAGGGGTATGGGATCCCGTACTACCTGGCCAACACCTACCCCCCGGCGATCGGGAAGCGGGCGCATCGCATCCCGGACATCGATCCCGCAGCCAACGAGATCGGCGTGTACACACGGGAGTTCCGGCTCCCCCGACAGTGGCAGGGCCGCCGCACCACGATCGTCTTCGAGGGCGTCAAGGCGGGCATGGCGCTGTACGTCAACTCCCGGTTCGTCGGATACACCCAAGGGAGTTTCCTCCCCGCCGAATTCGACCTCACGGACTTCCTGACGGAGAACCCGAACACCGTGACGGCAGTCGTCTGGCGTTACACCGACGGCACCTACCTCGAGGATCAAGACATGTGGTCCTTCAGCGGGATCTTCCGTCCGGTCCGGCTGATCAGCGAACCCATCGGTGGTATCCGGGACCTCTTCGTCAAGCCCCTCCTCTCGGCGCCCTATGAGGACGGCGCCTTCGACGTGCAGGTCGACCTGTTCCCCTCCTCCGCGGTCCGCGCGTCCCGGACGTTGGAGGTGTACCTCAAGGAGCCCCGCACCACGACCTGGCGGAAGACCGGCGAGGCCGACATCGCCGCAGGACAGACCGCCGTCGGATTCACCGTCGCTGTCCCCGACGCACTGCTGTGGACCGCCGAGACACCGCATCTCTACGAGATCGCCGTCGTCCTCGACAGCGGAGGCGCCCGACACGTCAAGAGCACCCGCACCGGGATGCGATGCATCGAGATCGCCGATGAGCAGGTGCGCATCAACGGACGACGGATCATCTTCAAGGGAGTCAACCGGCACGACTTCGACCCCGACCACGGGTGGGCGGTCCCCACCCACCGCTATCGACACGACCTCGTCAAGGCCAAACAACTCAACATCAACGCCATCCGCACCAGCCACTATCCGAATCCGCAACTGATGTACGACCTGTGCGACGAGCTGGGCCTGTACGTCATGGACGAGTGCGACCTGGAGACACACGGGGTGCGTCGCAAGAACGTCCCCGGCGACAACCCCCTGTGGACCGACGCAGTGGTCGACCGGATGGAGCGGATGGTGCTGGCCGACCGGAACCATCCGTGCATCGTGATGTGGTCGCTGGGGAATGAGGCGGGTGAGGGCGGCGAGGACGGGGGGAACTTCGTGCGGATGAAGCAGGCGGCCCTCGCCCTGGATGACTCCCGGCCGTTCCACTACGAAGGCGACCACGATCCTCGGATCAGCGACGTGGTCTCCCGCATGTATGCCACGGCCGAACAGATGGCGGTGTTGGGGGAGCACGGCACGCTCACGCCGGCTCGCACCTCACTCGTCACCAACCGCCTCTTCACCGACGACAAGCCGTTGACACCCGAGCTGTTGGCCGGCCGGCCCGTCATGCTGTGCGAGTACGCCCACGCCATGGAGAACAGCCTCGGCAACTTCGCCGAATACATCGACGTCTTCTACCGCTACCCCAACATGGCCGGTGGCTTCATCTGGGACTTCATCGATCAGTCGATCCACCGCGTGACTCCCGAGGGGACAGACCAGTGGCTGTACGGCGGCGACTTCGGGGACTCACCGACCCACCGCTACTTCTGCGCGAACGGGATCCTCACCGCCGATCGACACGAACATCCGGCTGCACGCGAGGTCTTCTGGGGGTACCGCAACCTGGTGGTCGAGTCCGCCGACCCCGCTGCCGGCGTCTACCGGCTGGTCAACCGGCACGACTTCACCGACGCCGATCGCTTCGTCCCCCGCGTCGAGGTGCTCGTGGCTGGGACGGTGGTGCGGGACGAGACCCTTCCCCCGGTCAGTGTCCGCCCGGGGGAAACGTCGTACTGGTCGGTGCCGCAGGCGGTTCCCCCGGCAGCCTCGTCGAGTGCCGACGTCGTGGTCAGGTTCTCGTTCGCGACTCTCGACGACTCCCCCGCCGTCCCGGCCGGGTCGGTGGTGGCGTTCGACGAGTTCGAACTGTCGAGAGCCGTGGCGCCGGTGCCGAGCGGTGGTGACACCGCGGACATCGACACCGACGTCACCCCGGACCGGATCATCGTCTCCGCCGCCGACAGCCAGTTCGACATCGCCCTCGACGACGGCGCCCTGCTGCTGTGGCGGCACCGCGGGCGGCACCTCCTTGCCGCGCCGCTGCGCCGGAACTACTGGCGGGCTCTCACCGACAACGACCGCGGCTACGGGAACTTCGACCCACGGCTACAGCGATTCGCAGTCGACTACTCATGGCGTGATCCGAAGGTGAGCGTCTCCCGCTTCGAGGTGGTGCAGGGGCCCGAGTCCGTGCGCGTGCTGTTCCTGCTGAAGTCGCGGCAGTTCCGCAACGGGCTGCTCTGGTACGACGTCCTCCCCGACGGGTCGGTCATCGCCCACCACGAACTGACCCCGCGCAGGAACATGATCCGGCTCGGCTTCACGTTCCGGGTCACCGACGCCGAGCGCGTGGTCTGGTACGGGAAGGGGCCGCACGAGAACTACATCGACCGAATGCGCGGCGCCCTCACCGGGGTGCACGACTGCCCACTGGCCGAGTTGCACCACGACTACATGCGCCCGCAGGAGAACGGCAATCACACGCGCGTGCGGTGGCTGGAGGTCAACGGGTCGTGGGGGTCCATCCGCGCCGACGACGTGACCGGCGATCTTCTCGGATTCACCGCCTGGCCCTACACACAGGAGGCCCTTGACGCCGCCGAGCACATCCACGAACTCCAGCACTCCACCGAGGTGACGGTGAACATCGACCGGCAGCAGCGGGGCGTCGGTGGGGACATCCCGGGGGTCGCCTCGCTGCTCCCGCCCTACCGCATGCCGGCGGGGGAACGTCGAGAGGTATCGGTCCGGCTCAGCTCGGACGCGACGTCGCCACCGTGATCACGCCCGACTGATCTCCAGCCGAAGCCCGGTGCAGTGACCACCGTTGATCGGCTTCAGGTCCATGGAGCATGCCGTGACGACGACGATCAGATCGATCTCTGCGCGCAGGGTCACGGAGTCCCCGGGCTCCGTGAGCGCCGGGAGGGACGTGAGGACACCGGCTGCATCCACGGGCGTGTTCTGGAAGATGTTGACCGGGTCGGGCTCCACCTCCGGTGTCCAGCCCTCCTGCGCGGCCGCGGCGAAGAAGTTGTCCCGGCAGTTGGGGTGGGGACCGTCGTGGCCGAGAGCGGCGTACATGGCGGGGCTGCAGGCACTGAAGAACATGTCGTGGACGCCGGGGGACTGATCGTCCTCGAACCACAGCATCGGGCGGAAGTGGTTGGACAGGAAGGGCTCACCCGGGGTGGGGAAGAGTCGCCAGAGGCCGCCGCGGGTGTGGGGGCAACTGAGCCACTCCCCCGGCTCTGCCGCGGAGCGAGCGAACAGGTCGGCCACCTGCGTGCCCTCGACGTCGATGATCCGTAGCCGGTCACCGGCGTCCAGTCGCAGCGCGGCCCCCGACTGGGGCGGCACGTCGATGACTTCGACGTCGGGCGAGGGCGACACTCCGCCAGGGTGGCACACGGAGTCGAGCATCGTCGGCCCATTGCCGCAATGCGCGGCGACCGTTGGGGCCCCTACCGGCCGGGAGATGAGCCCTTCCCACTCTCACGGTCCTTGCCGATCAGGGCCGCCATGTCAGCGGAACGTTGCTCGGCCAACTGCCAGGCGGTACCGCTGCTGCCGTTCGTCACCGAGATGTGGACATGGTCCATATGGTTCGCGGTGGGCGACCCCCGGTCAGCCATGGCGGTCCACTGCCCGATCGGCTCCCCGGCCTTCCATATCCGCTGGCGCCAGATCATGTAGTAGATGCCGTACGCAGCCGCATTCTCCTGGTAGTACCGGGCGATCGCGTCGCCGAGCGCGACATCGTCACCGGCACCCCCGGAGGGCATCATGATGTCCACCGCGCGGCCACTGGGATGATCGGGATAGGGGTCGCCGGGACGCCATCCGCCCACCACCTCGATGTGCGGCCACCGCACGTGGACGTAGCGTTCGATCATCACGGCATCGAAGGTCAGATTCTGTTCGCTCCAGGGGGGCGGCGCACACACATCGACCACGACATCGGAAGCGAGGCACAGTTCGGTCAACTGCTCGGTCCCCACTCCCGCGGCGGCTCCCCTGGCCAACTCGCCCATGATGTCGCGCTTCTGCCTGGCCGTCCTGAGCGAGGACTCCGCGGCCTTCAGCTGGGACCGTGCCTGCGTGACGAGATCCTCGGCCTGATCCCGGAGGACATCGACCCGGCCGACCGCTGCGAGGGCCTCGGCGACCTGCGAGTCCTGGTGCTCCGCGAGGAGTCGCACGACCATGGCGCGCCGCATCGTGTCCGACGGGTTGGGCGAGTCGAACAGGCTGGCCAGCCCCATGAGGTCGACGCCACCGCTGCGGTAGGCCTCGCGGGCGTAGGCGCCCAGATCACGTCGCGCATCCTCGGCCCGGCGCTCGGCCCGATCGGCCTGGGCGGTGATGCGCCGTGCGGTCACGAGTGCACGGTCCAGATCCTTCTCCGCGGCGCTGACCCGTTCCTTGGCTTGCGCGACGGGGTCGGTCGGACGCGGCTGCGACTTCTCCGCAGCCCCGCCGGCGGCAGGCACTGCCAACACGACGGCGCACACGAGCGCGACGGCGCCCGTGGACATGGCACGAACTGACACGTGATCCCCCCAAAGGACCCTCTCAGGCTACGTTCTCCCACCGGGGCCGGTCAGTGAGCCGGCTCACACGAACGGGGACATCTGGTCACAGAAGCGCTACGGGACCTTCGGCCGTGGTGATCATGGCCGACGACCCTGTCCCACCGTTCGGGTGACAGCGAGGCTGGGGATGTCGGGGGGATTCCACCCGCCGACATCTGGAAGGAGAAAGCCATGCGCGCTCCTCTCGCCCTTGCTTCTGGGGCACTACTGGTGACGGGATCCCTCCTCACCCCGGCCGCCGCGGCGCCTGAGGCTCCCGCACTGAGCGGGACGGCAGTGAAGTTCCTGAAGATCGTCTGTCCCGCAGATGCGACGTGGGACTCGTACGACCGCAACTGGCACCGCGCGTACGGGAAGGTCAAGAAGGTCGACGACGGAACACCGGTACCGGGATACCTGAGGCGCGCCGCCCGGACCGGCGCTGCCAAGCAGCGCGCGGCAGCGACCAAACTCGACGCGGGCGTATGGCCGGCGAAAGTGGAGGCGAACCTTCCCAAGGTCGTCAGTTACTACGTGACCGCGGGCAACTGGTTCGCGTCTCGGG
>CAIWTL010000435.1 GCA_903915555.1 uncultured Micrococcales bacterium
ACGCCCTACCAGCCGGAGATCTCCCAGGGGCGTCTCGAAGCGCTCCTCAATTTCCAGACCGTCATCTCGGAGCTGACCGCCCTCCCCGTCGCCAATGCCTCCCTGTTGGACGAGGCCACCGCGGCGGCGGAAGCGATGACCCTGCTGCGCCGTTCGTCGAAATCCCCGTCCGACGTGTTCGTGGTGGACGCGGATATCCATCCGCAGACGCTGGCAGTGATGCGCACGCGGGCGGAGCCGCTCGGCATCGAGTTGGACGTCCGCGACATCCGCGCCTCGGGACTGCCGGACGCGGCGTTCGGGCTGCTGCTGTCCTACCCGACCAGCACGGGCGGAGTCTACGACCCGACCGACATCGTCACGGTGGCCAAGCAGCAGGACATCGGGGTCGCGATGGTCACCGACCTGTTGGCCCTCACACTGCTCCGACCGCCGGGGGACCTGGGCGCGGACATCGCCATCGGCTCGGCCCAGCGGTTCGGGGTCCCCATGGGAATGGGCGGCCCCCATGCGGCTTTCATGAGTGTCCGTCAGGGGCTGGAACGCATGCTCCCCGGTCGCCTCGTCGGCGTCAGCGTCGACAATGACGGTCGGCCGGCGCTCCGTCTCGCGCTCCAGACCCGCGAACAGCACATCCGCCGGGACCGGGCGACGAGCAACATCTGCACCTCGCAGGTCCTGCTGGCCGTGATCGCCGGAGCGTACGCGGCCTACCACGGTCCCGAAGGCCTGCGGCGCATCGCCGAGCGGGCCCATGACCACGCGTACGCCCTGGCCCGGGGCCTCTCCGCCGGCGGCCTCGAACTCGTCCACCACCAGTTCTTCGACACCGTCGCATTCCGCGTGCCGGGGCAGGCGGATGCCGTGCTGTCGGAGATGGAGCGCCTGGGTGTGCTGGGTCGCCGGGTGGACGACGACACGGTCGGGATCAGCACCGACGAGCTCACGAGCATGCAGGAAGTCATGGCCGTGTGGCAGGGCGTGGCGGGGGTCCTGCCGGCCTTCGGGCGCCAGCTGGCCGAGCACGTCCCCGGCGACGCCGCAGCCACCGATTCGATCCCCACTCAACTGCGTCGCCGTGACGACTACCTGACACACCCTGTGTTCCACCGGTACCGGTCCGAGACCGAGATGATGCGGTACCTGCGAAGTCTCGCGGACAAGGACATCGCCCTCGACCGCGCGATGATCCCTCTCGGCTCCTGCACTATGAAGCTCAACGCCGCCACCGCGATGGAGCCGATCACCTGGCCGGAGTTCTCGGGTCTGCACCCCTTCGCGCCACTGGCCCACATGAGCGGCTCGCGCGAACTCATCGCGCAGCTCGAGGCGTGGCTGGTCGAGGTGACCGGCTATGACGCCGTGTCCGTGCAGCCGAACGCCGGCTCACAGGGGGAGTTCGCCGGCCTTCTCGCCATCCGCGCCTATCACCGGTCGCGGGGCGACGAGCAGCGCACCGTATGTCTCATCCCCAGCAGCGCACACGGCACCAATGCCGCCAGCGCGGTGATGGCGGGTCTCAGCGTCACTGTCGTGAGATGCCGCGACAACGGTGACGTGGATATCGATCATCTTGCGGAGCTGCTCGCGGAGAAGGGTGACCAGGTCGCGGCCCTCATGATCACCTATCCCTCGACGCACGGTGTCTTCGAGGCCGACGTCACCCGGATGTGCGAGATGGTGCACGAGGCCGGGGGCCAGGTGTACCTCGACGGCGCCAACCTGAACGCCCTCGTCGGTGTGGCGCGTCCCGGTCGCTTCGGGGCCGACGTGAGCCACCTGAACCTTCACAAGACCTTCACGATCCCGCACGGTGGTGGCGGGCCCGGTGTCGGCCCTGTCGCCGTCAGGGGTCATCTCGCCCCCTTCCTCCCGGGACATCCGCTGATCCCGGAGGCCGGTCCCCTGGGACGGGGTCACGTGGACGGGGGAGTGGGACCGGTCTCCGCCGCGCCGTGGGGCAGCGCGGGGGTGCTGCCCATCCCGTGGGCCTACATCCGGATGATGGGCGCCGACGGCTTGCGCCGGGCCACCGAGGTGGCCATCCTGTCGGCCAACTACGTGGCCCGCCGCCTCTCCAAGGACTACCCGATCCTGTTCACCGGTCGGGAGGGTCTCGTGGCGCACGAATGCATCCTCGACCTCCGGCCCATCACAAAGGCGACGGGAGTGACGGCCGAGGATGTTGCGAAGCGCTTGATCGACTACGGGTTCCACGCCCCGACCATGTCCTTCCCCGTCGCCGGGACTCTCATGATCGAACCCACCGAGAGTGAGAGCCTCGCCGAGTTGGATCGCTTCTGTGAAGCCATGATCGCCATCCGCGGCGAGATCGACCGCATCGCGCAGGGGGAGTGGGAGCTCGAGGAGTCACCCCTCCGCCATGCCCCGCACCCGGCCGAGGCACTCGTCGCCGAGCCATGGAACGCGCCGTACTCGCGCCGCACTGCGGTCTATCCGGTCGCCGACCTCGTCGAGGGCAAGTACTGGCCCCCGGTGGCGCGGGTCGATCAAGCGTTCGGCGACCGCAACCTCATGTGTTCCTGTCCACCTGTGGACCAGTTCGCCGACGAACGGTGATCGACCCCGAGGGCATCAGACTCGGGGCGATCGCGATCGTCGCGGTCCTCGTCGCCGCCGTCGCCCGCAACCGCGGGATCAATCCGTCGCTGCCACTGCTGGGCGCCGGCCTGCTGTTCGGACTCCTGCCGTTCGGCCCCGAGGCCCCGGCCGACCCCGAACTCGTCCTGGTCATCGTGCTCGCACCCCTGGTCTTCGGCGAGGCGCTGTCGAGTTCCATCATCGACCTGCGTCGGGTCTCCCGGCCCGTCATGGGTCTGGCCATAGGCCTCGTCGTAGTGGGGGCCTTCGCCGTGGGGGCCGTGGCCCAGATGATCGTGCCGCAGCTCCCGCTGACCGTTGCGCTGTGTCTCGGCGCCATCCTGGCGCCGACCGATGCGGTTGCCGTGGCCGCCACCGCCAAGGCTGTCGCGCTCCCGCGCAGGATCGTGACCATCCTCGAGGGGGAGAGTCTCGTCAACGACGGTACGGCCCTCACGCTCCTGCGGGTGTGCGCGGTGGCCGCGGCCGCAGGAACGGTGACCGCCGGGGAAGTGGGGCTCATCCTGGTCGAAAGCGTTCTGGGCGGACTCATCGCCGGAGCGCTGGGCGGACTTTTCCTCGCTTGGGTCATCCGGCGGTCGCGCGACACGACCGTGGCCAACGGGATCATCCTCATCGCCCCCTGGCCCATCTACGCCGGCGCCGAGCGGGTGGAGGGCTCGGGAATCCTGGCAGTCGTCGTGGCAGCGCTCATCCTGGCCCACGCCACGTCATCGGCGATCACCTACGCCGGTCGGCTCCAGGCCGCGATGTTGTGGCGCACGATCCTGTTCCTCCTGCAGGCGATCGCCTTCTTCCTTGTCGGGCTGGATGTCCCCGCGGCGCTCGCCGCCTTGACCGGGGACGAGCGCAGGTCGCTGATCTACATCGTCCCGGTCGTCGTGCTGACCCTCATCGTTACCCGATTCCTCTTCGTCTACATCATGGCCACACTGACGCAGACCCGGACGCGAGGCTCCAAAGCGTGGATCGTCGTGGCCTGGGCAGGCACACGCGGTCCGGTGTCGGCGCTGGCTGCCTTCACCCTGCCGCTCACCACCGGGGCCGGTGCACCCTTCCCCGAAAGGGATCTCGTCATCAGCATCACCTTCTGCGTCGTGGTCGTCACGCTCCTGCTCGCACCGACCATGGGCCCCCTGGCTCGGGCACTGCACCTTCCCCATGACGACGACGCGGCGACGCTCCATCGCGTCCAGCTGTCGCTGGCGAGGGCGGCACTGGATCGACTCGAGGAGATGGAGGAGGCGGCGGAACGATCAGCTGAGCCGATACCCCGTCCCACCCTGCAACGCCTGCGGAGCGGGACCGAGGGACGTCTGCACCGGCTGGAGGAACAGGAGGGTTCCGACTCGGTCGCACCGACCCCGCACCAGGAGCGGGAGCTTCGCATCAGCATGGTCCACGCCGAGCAGGAGGAGCTGTTGCGGATGCGCGACGAGGAGGGGTTGCCGGACGATCTCGTCAGGACCATGCAGAAGGAACTGGACGTCCGGGCCCGAGCCGCCCAGTCCATCTGAAGCAGCACCACGGAACGCTCAAGTGCGGCCCTGCTCGTCCTGCGCTTCACCGAGAACGGGGGACTCCGGATCGAACCAGTCGGCCCTCCTGACAGGCAATCCCGCCTCCGCCAACACCTCGGTCACGCGGACGTCATCATCCACGATGACGTCCAGCCGGAACTCCTCGGCCATCGCACGATAGATCTCCAATTTGACCTGCGGAGCGGGACGGAAGTCGCCGCGTGCTCTCATGTGTAGGGCGTCATCCGGCAGACCGAGGTCGGTGAGCCAACGCCGTGTGACGCCTCGCAGGGAAGCGGGACGACCCGTGACGTACACGATGGTGACCCCGTCGGCGATGAGTTCGCGCACCATCTGCACCCCCACCTCCAGAGGTGGGTCCGCATGGGCCGCCGCGAAGAACCCCCGCCAGTCCTTGGGCCGCCGTGCGAGGAAATGGAGGCGGTGGCGCGGATCGGCGAGAACCCCATCGATGTCGAAACCAGCGACTCCGGCCGGGTCCGATGCCATGCCGCCATCGTAGGGGATCCGTCGACCAGTAGAGTCGCCCCATGGCTTTGGACATCGATGCAGTCAGAGCGAGCTTCCCTCAGGCGGTTCCCATGGTGGGGACGCTGTCCCTGGAGTTCCTCGAACTCGACACCCGGAAGGCCGTCATGCGCCTTCCCGATCAGCCGGAGTACCACAATCACGTCGCCGGACCCCATGCAGGAGCCATGTTCACGTTGGGGGAGTCGGCGTCCGGTGCCCTGGTGTTCGTCAACTTCGGGGATCGCATGGGGGAGGCGACACCACTCGCGGTGGAGGCAACGATTCGCTACCTGAAGTTCGCCAAGGGCCCAGTCACGGCCACCGCGACGCTCGACCGGGACCCCGCAGACATCAGCGCCGAACTGGACGAGGGACGGCGCCCCGAATTCGCGGTCGAGGTGGCCATCGCCACGGAGGACGGCACCCAGACAGGGGCCATGACGGTCCTGTGGACCCTCAAGCCCAACCGCCGCTGATCGCCGTCCGGATCAGTTCCGTCGTCGGGGAAGGTGTACGTCGGTGCCCTCGATGCTCCTGACGTAGTCACGTGTCTCGCGGTACGGCGGGACCCCGTCGTGTTCGACGACCGCACCCCACCCGGCGTTGTACGCGGCCAGGGCAAGACTCTGCGTCGAGCCCCTGATGGACGACTCCTCGGCCAGTCGTATCAGGTGGCACATGAGGCGCCCCTGAGCGTCGATGGCCTCCTGGGGGTCGAAGGGATCGGCCGACCCGTCGCCGTCCCGATCGCGACCCCACCGCTGCCACGTCTCAGGCATGAACTGCGCGATGCCGCGGGCTCCGGCGGGAGATACCGCCCGCGGTTCGAACCGGGACTCCTGGTAGAGCTGGGCGGCGAGCAGTTCCGGTGTCATTCCTGGGCATGTCTGAGCGGCCTCTCGGAGTTCGTCGGCGTATCGGCGAGGAACCGACACCTCGCGTTGCGGGACCGCGCATCCGACGAGTCCACCCGCCACGATCACGCCTCCGGTGATGGCTCCGACGATTCGTGAGCGGCGCTTCATACGGTTCTCGCCCGTTGGACCGTGCGGAACCTCATGACGGTGTCGGCGCTGAAGACGACCAGGGCGACCCACACCAGACCGAATCCCACCCACCGTGAGACCGGCATCGCCTCATGGAACACCGCCCAGCCGATCAGGAACTGCAGACTCGGGGTGATGTACTGCAGCAGGCCGAGCGTGACGAGGGGGATGGTCGTCGCGGCCGCGCCGAACATAAGCAGGGGGACTGCGGTCACGACACCGAGCCCCATCATCAGGAAGGCATGGCCCCAGCCCTGGGTCCCGAATGCGACCCCGTCGCCGGCGGTCAGCCACAGCACGTAGCCCGCCGCGGGGAGAATCAGCACAGTTGTCTCGATCCCCAGACTCTCCACCGGTGCGACTCCCGCCTGCTTCTTCAGCAGACCGTACAGCCCGAAGGAGCAGGCCAGCACCAGCGCGATCCAGGGTAGATGGCCGTAGGAGACGGTGAGGATAGCCACCGCCGCAGTGGCGAGCAGGACGGCCACCCAGCCCGCGGTGGACAGACGCTCACCGAGCAGTACGACACCGAGCGCAACGGTGACCAGGGGGTTGATGAAGTAGCCGAGGGACGCCTCGATGACCTGATCGGACAGCACCGCGTACACGTAGGTCAGCCAGTTGACCGAGAGCAGGACCGCAGCAGTGGCAAGGAGGATTCGTTGGCGACGGGTGACCGACCTGAGCCGGGACCAGCGTCCGGTGAGGAGCACCACGCCGATGACCACCAGCAGCGACCAGATGATGCGATGGGCGAGAACCTCACCCGCACCCGCCGGCTCCAGGAGCGGGAAATACAGGGGGAACAAACCCCAGAGCAGATACGCCACCGCACCGAGCACCATTCCACGGCGTTCGAGCGTCACGTCCCGAGAGTACGGGTCTCTGCCATGAAGAAGGCGGTGTGACCCGACGTCCGGGTCACACCGCCTTCTTCAGTAATAGGTCAACCGCGTGCTGGGGTCTTTCCTCCCGATGCCTTCCAGAGGCCGCGGGGATCCTTCACCAGCAACTCCACGTTGCGGTCCTTGGCGACACCGGGGCCACCGTGATCGCACGTGCCGTTGGCTCGCAGTTTCCCGTCCGTCGTGGAGCAGAACTGCGGATCGTTGGCCGCGAGAACACGCGACAAGGAGGCCAGCTCCGAGTCGCTCATCTTCATGGCGTTGGTTCCGGGTGCCGGAGCCTTCACCGAGGCAGACGTGTTCAGGATGGTGCCGAAGATCGAAATGGTCCCGTCCATGTTGTCCATGAACTCGATCGTGCGGCTCTGCTGCGGGAAGTCCACATGAGAGGCCGTGTTGATCTGCCAGAAGCCACAGCATCCCGGACCGCCCTTGCGGTTGAAGGCTCGCACTGCGTTGTGGTGCGTGTGACCGTTCACATAGGCGACGACGTTCGGGTATTTCAGCAGCAGGTCGAGGACCGGCTTCTTGCCCTTCATCCCGAAGTGCAAAGGCTCCGAGTTCTGCGGGTCGCTGTCGCACCCTGCTTCCATCGGGTCCGTGCAGATGCCGGCGGCCTCGTCGGGTGTCGGGTTGTCGAACGTCTCCAGCGTGTGGTGCGAGGAGATCATCAACAGCTTGTTCCGACCGCTGTCGCGGCGCAGCTTGCCGTTCTTAACCTCTACGCTCGAGTACCTGTCGAGCTGGTCCGCCAGCCACCGGTACTGCGGGTCGTCCAGGTTGCCGGCGGAGCCGCCACCCTCGGCGTTGGTGTCCAGCATGATGATGCGGAACTTGCCACGGTTGAACGCGTAGTAGGTCGCGTTCTGGTTGGTGGCCTTCAACTGCTTCTTGCTGACATAGCCGAAGCCGTGCCCGTTGTCGTTGCCCTCGAGCATCTGCTTGAAGCCGAGCTTGGACACGTACTCACGGTCCGGATCCGGCGGCACCGGCGGCATCACGGTGAGGGAGTCGAGCACTCCTCCCAGTTGGGCCGGCTCTGCCAGCCAGGTGAACACCTGGTCGCCCGGCAGTCCCTTGGCCGAATCGATGTCGATGGCCGTATTGGGCCAGGGCTTGCTGCAGCCCGTGGCGATGCTGGCCA
>CAIWTL010000436.1 GCA_903915555.1 uncultured Micrococcales bacterium
CGCGCGCATACAGACCCGAGGTACGCAGACCGGCGCCCTCGATGGGTACGGGCGTCGGCGTCAGGGCGGAACCGAGATTGCCGAAGGCCACCACCATCACGAGAGCCCCCGCGACGACGAGGACCCAGCCGACGGCGGGCACCCAGGACGGCACCGATGACGGATCGCCCGGGCTGAGGACGATCCCGCCGATGGCGGCGAACTGGGCCGCGACCGCCGCCCAGCCGGTGATCCGTTCCCTCGATGACGCGCTCACACGTCCATTGTGTCCCCGAGGTGGCTAGCGTCTGGGGATGGACCGCCTCACTCCACTCGATGATCTCTTCGTCGTCCTCGAACGCGACGAACTCCCCATGCACATCGCCTCCCTGATGATCCTCGACGGACCCGCGCCCAGTTACGAGGAGCTGTACGAGTCGATGGAGGCGAAGTTGCATCGCATCCCGCGATACCGGCAGCGGCTCAAGGAGGTACCGCTGCAACTCGGTCTCCCCGTGTGGCAGGACGACCCGCACTTCCAGCTCGCCTACCACCTGCGCCACACCGCGGTCCCGGCCCCGGGCGGGCACGACGCCCTGCGCACCCTCGCGGGCCGCCTCATCTCCCAGCGCCTCGACATCCACCGCCCGCTGTGGGAGATGTGGCTCATCGAAGGGCTAGCCGACGGACAGTTCGCGGTCCTCAACAAGGTGCACCACGCGATGATCGACGGCCTGTCCGGCGCGGACCTCATGGAGGTCCTGCTGGACCCGGATCCCGATGCCCCCGTGGGGAAGCCCGAGCCGTGGGTGCCCACGCCGGAGGCCTCGGCGGTCGAGTTGATCGCCGGCGGCGTGAGCGACAGCGTGAAGGCGCCGGCCCGCACGGCGAAGCAGATGGCCGCCAACCTGGACAAGCCGCGCGAGATGATCCAGGCCGCCGCCGCGTCGGCCGTAGGCGCCATCCGGGTGGGGGAGAAGATCGCCCACACCGAGGACTACCTCGTGGGGCGCCCGGGACCGCACCGCCGCTGGGACTGGGCCGTGGGCGACCTCGGAGACGTCAAGGACGTCAAGAACGCGCTCGGTGGCACCGTCAACGACGTCATCCTGACCGCTGTCGCCGGCGGCTTCCGCGACTACCTGCTCCACGTGGGTGCTCCCCTCGACGAGGAGTCGGCGATCCGCACGATGGTGCCCGTCTCCACCCGTCCGCCCGGCGGCGAGTCCGGCGGCAACGAGGTGGCGTCGCTGTTCGTCGACCTGCCCGTGGGGATCGAGGATGTCCGCCGACGGCTGGAGGTCGTCAAGGAGCAGATGGCCGACGTGAAACGCAGCGGGCAGATCCAAGGAACCGACACCCTGTTGGAGGGTGCGGTCTTCGTGCCCCCCGTGCTGTGGGCGGCGGCGGGCAGGCTGGCCTCACATGTGCGCCAGCCGAGTGTCGCGACGATCACCACGAACGTCCCCGGCCCCCAGGTGCAGTTGTACATGCTGGGACGCCCGTTGCGGACTCTGCTTCCCTACGTGCCACTGGGCATGAACCAGCTCATCACCGTGGCCATCATGAGCTACAACGGCGGGATCACGTGCGGCGTGACCGCCGACTACGACAAGGCCCCGGACTGCCATGTTCTCGCGCAGGGCATCGAGCGCTCCCTCGAGGGACTCGTGGCGCTCACGGCGTGAGCCCGCACCCGATAGGCGCTGCGTCGTCGGAGGCAGCTCCGGTCAGGGGAGGGACCTCAGTCGCGCGGTGCCCACGATGGCCGGTGAGACGGGTGGGACGTTCACCAGAACCTCGTCGGACACCTGCGACGTGTCGAACCCGGCACGTTCCAGCGCGGCCCTGGTGTCGCGGTCACACCGGCAGCCGCCCGCCATCCGCGGCCAGATCGGGGCCACGGCCCGCTGCGCCCGCCGGGTCCATGACCCCTCCGTCGCGCGCACATGCTCCATGACCGCGACCGCACCGCCGGGCCGCAGCACCCGCGCAGCCTCACGCAGGGCCAGGTCGGGGTCGTCCACGCTGCACAGCACGTAAGCGAAGAGGATCGAGTCCACGGAGGCGTCGGCGAGGGGCAGGTCCTCCGCTACGGCATCCAGGACCACGATGGGTCGGTGTCGCTCGAAGTGGGCCACGCGCCCCCGAGCGGCGGCCCGCATGGGGGCGCTGGGCTCGACGGCGACAACCTCGCTCACCGCGTCCGGCAGGTGCTCGAGGTCCAGCCCGGGCCCGAGCCCCACGATGAGAGTCCTTCCGGACAGGGTCGCGGCCGTCCTGGTCCGCGCCTCGCCCACCGGTCCTCCTTCCTCCGCCCGGGCGATGAGGCCGTACAGGCGGGAGAAGACCGGGTGGTCGTGGCGTGCCATCCCCCCATCGTGCCGTGCGGGACCGGCCGAGCGGCAGGGAACGCACCAGCAGCAGTGCAGCGTGTGACGAACGCCCTACGAGCCGGATTCGTGGGGTTGGCTACCCACCAGTAACATGACTGCAGGGTCGCGGTCAGTGGCCTGCGAGGACACCGTTGGAGGATGCCCATGAAGATCGCCGTGTGCGTGAAGCAGGTGCCTGACACCTGGGCCGAGAAGAAGCTCACCGACGCCGACAAGACGCTGGACCGCGAGTCCGCCGACGGCGTCATGAACGAGCTCGACGAGTACGCCGTCGAAGAGGCGCTTCAGTTGACCGAGGCCAATGGCGGCGAGGTCGTCGCCGTGACCATGGGTCCGGAGAAGGCCGAGGAGACGGTCCGCAAGGCGCTGCAGATGGGAGCCGACTCCGGTATTCACATCGTCGACGACTCGCTGCACGGCTCCGATGCGATCGCGACGTCGCTGGTCCTGTCGAAGGTACTGGCCGACAAGGGCTTCGATCTGATCATCTTCGGCTCCGAGTCCACCGATGCCCGCATGAGCGTCGTGCCGGCCATGGTCGCTGAGCGTCTCGGGGTTCCCCAGATGACGTTCGCCAACAAGGTCGAGGTCGACGGTGGGTCCATCAAGATCCAGCGTCAGACCGAGTACGGCTACGACGAGGTCGAGGCAGCCACCCCGGCGGTGGTCTCCGTCGTCGAGAAGATCAACGAGCCCCGGTACCCGTCCTTCAAGGGCATCATGGCGGCCAAGAAGAAGCCGATCGACACGGTGACCGTCGCCGAGGCCGGCGTCGACGCCGGCAAGGTCGGCCTGGGAGCGGCCTGGAGCGAGGTCGAGGAGTTCTCGGAGCGTCCGCCCAAGGCGGCAGGCGTCAAGATCGAGGACGACGGGTCCGGCGGCGTCAAGATCGCTGAGTACCTCAGCGAGCAGAAGTTCATCTGAGGGGCGAGGGAGAAAACCAATGAGCGAGATCCTGGTTCTTGTCGATCACAGCGACGGCACCGTCAAGAAGGTGACCCTCGAACTGCTGACGCTGGCCCGTTCCGTGGGCGAGCCGTCCGCGGTGGTCATCGGCTCCGGCGTGGACACCCAGCCGCTGGCCGAGTACGGAGCGGCCACCATCTACGTGGCCGACGACGGTGAACTGTCCGATTACGTGGTCGGCCCCAAGGTCGACGTCCTGGCCCAACTCGTCGCGGAGAAGTCTCCCGCGGCGGTACTGGTGTCCTCCACCGCGGAGGGCAAGGAGGTCGCAGGTCGCCTGGCCGTGCGTCTCGACTCCGGTGTCATCACCGACGCCGTGGGTATCGCTGAGGACCTGTCGGCGACGCAGAACATCTTCGGTGGTGCCGTCATCGTGACCTCCAAGGTCACGACCGGAACTCCCGTGATCACGGTGCGCCCCAACTCCAGCCCGGCTGAGCCGGCCCCCGCCGCAGGGACCGTCGTCCCCGTGTCGGTGGTTCTGTCCGAGTCCGCCAAGGCGGCCCGCATCACCAACCGTGTGGTTGCCCAGGCCGGTGGACGCCCCGAACTCACCGAGGCGGCGATTGTCGTCTCCGGGGGTCGCGGCGTCGGCGGCGAGGACGGCTTCGGCGTCATCGAGACGCTGGCCGACTCACTGGGCGCTGCTGTCGGGGCCTCCCGCGCAGCGACCGATGCCGGCTGGTATCCCCACCAGTACCAGGTGGGCCAGACGGGCAAGACCGTTGCTCCCCAGCTGTACATCGCCAACGGCATCTCCGGGGCGATCCAGCATCGCGCCGGGATGCAGACCAGCAAAACGATCGTCGTGGTCAACAAGGACCCCGAAGCGCCGATCTTCGAGCTGGCCGACTTCGGCGTCGTGGGTGACCTCTTCACGATCGTCCCGCAGCTGACCGAGGAGATCCAGAAGCGCAAGGGCTGATCGCCAGACAGTCCCCGTCCCGAAGGAGCCGCGACCCGTTGGTCGCGGCTCCTTCGGCGTTCCGGCCCGACGACCGCTCCTGTCGCGGTCCATGCGGAACCACGCGCCCGACTATCCTTGACGGGTGGTCTACCTCGATCATGCCGCCACCACCGACCTCCGTCCGGAGGCGCGGGAGGTCTGGCTTGCCGCAGCGGCCGTGACCGGCAATCCCTCCTCGCTCCACCGGGCAGGTCGGGACGCCCGCCGACTGGTCGAGGAGTCGCGTGAGCGCGCGGCAGCCGCACTCGGCGTTCCGCCCGCCAGTCTGGTCTTCACCTCCGGAGGAACCGAGAGCGACAACCTGGCGATCGTGGGGACCGTCGCGGCGCAGCGGGACTCAGGCGGTGGGCGGACCATCCTGCTGCCGCGCACGGAGCACAAGGCGGTGCTGGAGCCAGCGGAGGCGCTGGGCGACGTCGAATGGATCGAGGTGCACGCCGACGGCCGGGTCCGCCTCGATCACCTGCAGGAGCTCCTACGGGACTACGACCCCGCGCTCGTCTGTGTCATGGCCGTCAACAACGAGACCGGAGTGGTGCAACCGATCGCGGAAGTCGCGGACCTGTGTCGTGCGGCGGGGGTGCCCCTGCACGTCGACGCTGTCCAGGCGCTCGGGGTGATCCGACCCGATGGGGTCGATGCGACCACGGTCGCGTTCAGCGCCCACAAGGTCGGAGGTCCGATGGGCGTCGGTCTCCTGCGGGTCCTGGGGAGCGCCGAAGTGCGACCGATCGTCCGTGGCGGAGGGCACGAGTCCGGACTTCGGGCGGGGACACCCGACGTCGCGGGAATCCACGCAGCAGCAGTGGCCGTCGAACTCGCCGCGGCCGAGCAGGCCGCCCATGCCGAGCACCTCGCGTCCCTCCGGGAGGCGCTCCTGTCCGGTCTCGCCGCCCTGCCCGACCTCCGGTACGACGTGAACAGTCCGAACGACGGTGCGCCGGGCATCGTGAACGTGGGGTTCCCCGGCTGCGAGTCCGACGCCCTGATGATGCTCCTCGACGCGGCAGGGATCGAGGTCTCCACGGGCTCTGCCTGCACGGTGGGCATACCGCGTCCCAGTCATGTGCTGCTCGCCATGGGACGCTCCGCGGCGGACGCCCGCTCTGCGCTTCGGGTCAGCTTCGGTCGGACGAGCACACGTGAGGATGTGGATGCGCTGCTGGCGGTCCTGCCGGATGCCGTCGCGCGCGCCCGGCGCGCCGGCCAGCTGGCCGTGGCGGGTGGCGCATGAGGGTCCTGGCCGCCGTGTCCGGGGGGGTGGACTCCGCGGTCGCGATGGCCCGCGTGTCCGCCGCCGGGCACGACGTCACCGCTGTACACATGGCGTTGTCGCCCGACCCGGCGCTGACCCGGGACGGTGCGCGGGGCTGCTGCACCATCTCCGACGCGCATGACGCTCGCCGGGCCGCCGACTCCGTCGGAGTGCCGTTCTACATCTGGGACCTGGCCGAGGAGTTCCGCCGTACCGTGATCACCGATTTCGTCGCCGAGTACGAGGCGGGTCGCACCCCGAACCCGTGCATCCGGTGCAACCAGCACATCAAGTTCGCCGCCCTCCTGGACCGCGCCACCGCCCTGGGGTTCGACGCTGTCGCGACCGGTCACTACGCGCGGCTCACCCGGGCCGACTCGGGACCGGTGCTTCGCCGCGCGGTCGACGGCGGTAAGGACCAGTCCTACGTTCTGGCGGTCATGGGTGCCGAACGGCTGAGTCGCTGTCTCTTTCCGCTCGGCGACACCACCAAGGCCGACATCAGGTCCGAGGCAGCAGAACTGGGACTATCGGTCGCCCACAAGCCGGACAGTCACGACATCTGTTTCATCCCCGACGGTGACACCGCGGGGTTTCTGCAGCGCGAACTGGGAGAGCGCCCCGGGCCCATCGTCGACCGCGACGGCTCCCGTGTCGGCACACACTCCGGCACCTATGGCTTCACGGTGGGCCAGCGCCGTGGGCTGGGGATCACGCAGGCGACCGAGACCGGCCGCCCCCGCTACGTCCTTCGGCTCGAGCCGGTGTCGAACACCGTCGTGGTGGGGGACCAGGAGGATCTGAGCGTCGACCATCTGACGACGGTCGACGCTGTCTGGTGCGCCCCCCGACCGTCGATCGGTGACGGGCTCGCGGTGCAGATCAGGGCCCACGGGGAGCCCGTGCCGTGCACCGTCGTCGAGGTGGTGTCCGACGGGTTCGCGGTGCGGCTGGCCGACCCGCTGCACGGGGTGGCGGCCGGCCAGTCAGCCGTGCTCTACGACGGCGACCGGGTGATCGGGCAGGGCACGATCGACCGCTGATGACCGCTGATGACCGCTGATCCGGTGATGCCGTTGATTCGGCTTCGGGCTCAGGGCCACTGCCGGGCCGGTTCGGCGCCTCGCCGATCGAGACCCAACCAGCGCCGCAACCTCGCGGAGGCGTCGACCGCATCCGGGGTCACCCAGTTGAATCGGGCGGACAGAATGCGCAGGGCAGCAGCCGAGACGATCGCCGCACCCTCCGCGACCGCCCGCAGATCCGTGAAGTACTCGATGGACACGAAGAGCACGGCGGCGACCAGGGCGGCGGCCGCGACCCATTGGCCCGGCATGAGTGCGGTCGGGATGTTCCGGCACAGGACATCGCGCAGCAGTCCGCCTCCGATCGCAGTGGTGATGCCCAGGAAGACGGCTGCACTGTTGGACAGGCCCAGGGCGAGCGCCTTCTCGGCGCCGATGACGACCCACGCGCCGATGAGGAGCGTGTCCAGTGCATAGATGGCCGGCTCCAACTCCGACACCAGGCGACCGAAGAAGTAGCCCGCGACCGCGCCGATCGCCGCCATGAGCACGTAGTTCTGCAGCAGGAAGATCGGCACCGCGTTCCCCAGCAGGACGTCCCGGATGGCGCCACCCCCGACCCCCGTGCAGACGGCGACGAATCCGATCCCCATGAAGTCCATCCGCTTCTTCTTGGCGTGCAGTGCCCCGGAGATGGCGCCCCCGGTGACAGCGGCCACCTCGATGAGGGTCGGCACGGTCAGGATGTCGGCAGCCACCTACCCCACCTTGTCCTGATGGCCGGTCACAGGATCCAACTCGTCCGTCGGGGTCCCCTTGCGACGCCAGAGCCGCCAGACGCGATCGCTGAAGTCGCGGGGCTCGTGGGTGGCCCAGTGGAACCGGA
>CAIWTL010000437.1 GCA_903915555.1 uncultured Micrococcales bacterium
CCCCGGTTGTGCCGGTGGACTCCGGGGAGACGGGGGACACCTTCGTCGAAGCCCCCGATACCTTCCGCCCCGACATCGTCCCTGGCGACCTGGTGATGACCAGGGACGGCTGGAAGCCAGTCCTGCACTCCTGGGATATGGGCCACCAGCCCACGGTCACCGTCGAGTTCGCATCAGGACGCAGCATCACCTGCACACCCTGGCATCCCATCTGGACTGATTCACACGGCTGGGTTCGCGCGGACAGCCTTCCGCTTGGCGCGAGCGCGTGCCTGCTGCGTCCGGTCACACTGACGACACCGCAAATGCCCGCTGCTGCCCTTGCGGAACCACTGCGCGCGATGCCCGTTGACGCAGAACTCGCGGGCCTCGCTGTTGGCCCGGCGAACCAGAGCAGCACGCTCGTTGTTGGTGACCGTGTCCACCAAGTCCAGATGAGCGGGGTTCACACAGTCCTTCACCCGGCAGGTGTGGTCCAGGACCATTCCCTCCGGGATAGGTCCAACAACCCGCTCGTATACCCAACGGTGAGCCAGGTAAGCCCGCTTGCCTCCGCTACTCCGGTCGTACTTCATCCCGTACCCGGAGTTGTTGACACTCAACGGCCACAGCACACAGTCGTTGGTCGCCAGGCCGATGGTCACACCTTTGAGGCGGATCAGGTTGTCGCTGTCCATACTGGAATGGTACGTGCGACGTGGGATCTCACAGTGCGAGGCACACACGAGTACGTCGCAGGTGGAATCCTCACCCACAACACCTTCAAGACCGTGTACGACGCTGCCCAACGCAACGGCCTGAGCGTGCACACCTGGTGTTTCCGCGAAGTCATCAAGCCCCACGGCTGGCTGGACCCGGAGTTCATCGAACGCAAGCGGCTGAGCGTGCCGGCCGAGATGTTCCGCGTCGAATACGAACTCGGCGAGCCTGCTGGTGATTCTCGCGCCTTCGACCTGGCGAAGCTCAACGAATACTTCATCGACATGAAGGCGGTCGATCACCGGGATCAGGCCAACGACCGCAAGTGGGTGTTTGAGCGACCGAACCCCGAAGGCATCTACGCCGCTGGGGTCGACTGGGCCAAATCCGTGGACAACACCGTCATGACCGTGGTTCGCACCGATGTGCAGCCCTGGCGAACGGTCTACCTGCGCATCATGAACCGCAGGCCGTGGCCGTACATGAT
Source organism: uncultured Micrococcales bacterium (assembly GCA_903915555.1). GTDB lineage: Bacteria > Actinomycetota > Actinomycetes > S36-B12 > CAIWTL01. Next base: position 1,187 of record CAIWTL010000437.1, read on the forward strand.
TGAGCAGTTCAACCAGCTCGTCACCGAATACCAGGCGGTGAGCGCGCACGATGCCACCGGCCTGGGCAACGTGGTGCACGATCTGGTGGACGAGCGCACGATGAAGGTCGTCATGATGGGCACCGACCGGGTGAAACTGCTGACCGACTACATCAGTGCGGTAGAGCAGGGCCGGTACCACTTGCCGCGCAACACCCCGCTGTTCGACGCCCACAAGGGGGTGACGGTGGATGAGGTGTTCGCCCCGGGCAAGTGGAACAGCCACCTGGCCGATGAGGTGGCCGCCTGCGCCATTGCACACCGGGCTGCCACGAGGATGGCACCACCCGCCTCGGGCATGGTCATCAAGCGAGACCCGAAGGATCCACCACTGCTGGGTTGGCAGAAGGCGGTCAATGGTGGCAGCCAGCCGGAAGCCACCATCATCGCTCGGGAAGGCGATGTCGTTGAGATAGATGAACGATCAGATGTGTCAGTGTTCTGGCTATGAGTATGGGATTGGTTTACCACCGAGGCGTGCCGTGCCCTAGTTGCCCCGAAATCGTGTGCAACTGTTGCGGAGAAGACTGGGATGGGACGTGTCCTGAGTTCTGCGAGTGCGTCACGAGCGTGTCGCCACAAGACGAGTAGCAGGCTGTGGCAATACTGGGCTGGTGAGAGCCTGCCACTCCTGCGGAAGACCACTGCACCGTGACTACCCGCCCCATCACAACTACTGCCTGGAATGTCTGCAAGCCATTGCGGGCGAGACCCGGCACATGGCGCACAACAACGACCCGGACACCAGCCATGCAGCGGCAGCCAGTGTGGACGCCACCCGACTGGAGAACATGGTGTTCGCCGAGTATCTGGCATGTGGGCTGCGTGGAGCGACCCAAGACGAGCTGCTGGAGGCGTTCCCGGAGTTCTCGTATTCGTCGATCACGGCCCGGCCCAGTGCGCTAAAGCGCAAAGGCCTGGTCATCGACACCGGGGTGAAACGCAAGGGCCGATCGGGGCGGATGCAGCGCGTCCTGGTCGCAGCGGAGTATCTGGAATGAGAAGTGCCGGCCACTTCGTGTGAAGCAACCGGCACCCTCTGCCCAAACAGTTCCCGAAAGGAAAGTTCATTTGTGACCTCTCACTTCAAAGGCCAATTGCAAATGAATCAAACAGTGGTACTCCACAAGTTTATTGGATTAGAGAATTCATTGTACGATGAAAA
>CAIWTL010000438.1 GCA_903915555.1 uncultured Micrococcales bacterium
CGATCTTGGCGACCCGTTGGGGAAGTCGTGGTCGAAACACACGATCATGCCCAGCTGACCGAAAGGCGCGGTGAAGGAGGGGTAGATCTGCGGCGTCGTCCCACCCCAGGCCTCCCCCGCCACCAAGACCGGGTGGACCTTGTAGGTGACCCCGATGAGTTTCCCGTCAGGGCCGAACGCGGCAGCCATGTTGGGTGCCGCACGATTCGGCCACGCGACCGGCTCCTCGGCGATGAAGCCGGTCACGATGGTGCTCTCGGTCTCGCGGGCCAGCTCCGACACCCATCGCCCCTGCGGTGTGCGCGGGTCGTAGTTCAGCGTCTCTTCAGGCCAGACCGACAGAGTCGCTCCCTGCCCCACGGCGTCTTCGGTCATCTCGGTGAGTTGACGCCGCTGCGCGGCTTTCCGCGCGGTCTCGACGCCCGGGTCCACCGCCTGACCACCGGAGAAGGAGGACGATGGCATGTACTCGTTGCTCGGTTGGATCGCGGCAACCCGCAGAACAGGCGAAGAGGCCAGGACGGAGTTCAGGTTGACGTAGATGACAAGACTCACGACCACCCAGACGATCGCGGTCCCGAATCCCACGACCGCGGACCACCTGACCGTGGCTCCCGGGACGTGGCTCTGGCTGAGATGTGGCCAACGCCGGTCGATCCAAGCCAGCACCACCAACGCAATAGTCGCGTTGAGCATGAGCGCCACGAACGTCAGCACAGGTGTGCTGACGATACTGACGGCCTGGATCAGTGGTGTTGCCGCAGCGAACCGGTACGCCAGCCAGCCGTTCGTTCCGTCGAGCAGGTTCTCCTGACACAACGTGTCGATCGCGACCCACCACAGGGGGACCTGAACGATGAACCACCGATACGCGGTGCGCTCCGAGAACTTGCGGTCGAAGATCGCTATGACCGCGTAGAGCACCCCCCACACCAGCGCGATCACGTAGGTGAGGTACGTCATCCCCGACAGGAGATCCCAGGCCCCGACCCAGACACTGAACCAGTAGACGCTTGCGACGATCAGCATCGGGATGGCCGACCACCGACGGGGCATCAGTCGGTACTGGGCCACATACATGGGCACGAAGGCCACCAACAGCAGCGGGTACAGGCCGCCGCGGTCAGGGAATGAGACGTAGACGAGGACACCGCTGAGCACCGAGAGGACAAGGCCCCAGATGAGCTTCCTGCTACCGCCCGGCGACTTCTCATCCACAGATGCCAACGGCTGCGCGACATCGGTCTGCGCCATCACCACGCCCTCCTGTGAGCCCCCCCGATGATAGGCCCGCAGGCGGAGTCGTTGCGCGGAATCGTCGGACCGCCGACACGTCCGACCGTCGACACACATCGACCCACTGCTGACACCCAGGTGTCACCCCGACCCGTGCGCCGGAAAGGCTAGGCAGAGCCGCCCTCGGGACGGTGGCTGTCCATCTCGGCCAGGAAGCGCTCCACCTGGGCACCGATCTGGTCGGCGTCGGGCAACGGGGAACCGCCGCCCTCCTCGGCAGCGTCGGCGTCCCCGGCGACACCCGCGTCGTACTGGGTCTCCAACGCAGCGAGAAGCGGGGCGAACTCCTCGGACTCCTGGGTCTGTCGGTCGATCTCGGCCTCGGCCCCAGCGGCGGCCTCCTCAAGCATGTCAGAACCGATCACGAGTCCGGCGGCACCGGACAGCGCCCGCAACAGTGCGATGGCTGCTCGCGGATACTCGAACTGAACGAGGTAGTGCGGAACGTGAACCGCGAGACCCAACGCGTCACGGCCTTCCTCCCCGAGTCGTAGTTCGAGGAGCGCCGCCACGTGCCCGGGGATCTCGAGTTCGCCGAGGGTGGAGGTATGGCCCCGGATGAGTTCGGGGGAGGTCGCATGGAACGTGACGCCGACGGGGCGGGTATGTGGCGCCGGCCAGGGAATCCCGACCAGTCCCACCGACAGGTCGACACCCAACTCGTCGATGATGTCCAGGGCTTCACCGATGAACGAGTTCCACCGGTAGTCCGGCTCCGGGCCGCTGAGGATGTAGAACCGGGTTCCCCGCTCATCGAGCGCCTCGTACAGGCGAACTGTCGGCATGTCGACCGCTGTGAACCGATCCACCTCGTAGGTCATGCGGGGGCGCCGGGCTCGGTAGTCGATGATCTCGTCCGGGTCGAACTCGCCGATGAGTCGGGTGTCACACGTCTCGATGAGATGGTTCACCGCGATCTGGGCCGCCGACCCGGCGTCCATGAATCCCGAGAGGGAGTGGACCAGAACGGTCCGCCCTTCGGTCGCACTCGGGTCGGCGTACCACCGGAACATCGACATGGAAG
>CAIWTL010000439.1 GCA_903915555.1 uncultured Micrococcales bacterium
ACAGCAGGTCGTCAAGATCGTCAACGAGGAGCTCATCGCCATCCTCGGGGGCCAGACCAGGCGTCTGCGGTTCGCCAAGACCCCGCCGACCGTCATCATGCTCGCGGGCCTCCAGGGTGCGGGCAAGACGACCCTCGCCGGCAAACTCGCCAAGTACCTCAAGGACCAGGGGCATCAGCCGATGCTCGTGGCGGCCGACCTCCAGAGGCCGAACGCGGTCGACCAACTGCGCATCGTCGGGGAGCGCGCCGGTGTCGTGGTCTTCGCCCCCGAGCCCGGCAACGGCGTGGGGGATCCGGTCGACGTGGCGCGCCGCTCGGTCCGTGAGGCGGAGCTGAAGCTCCACGACATCGTGATCGTGGACACCGCCGGGCGGTTGGCCATCGACACCGAGTTGATGCAGCAGTTGCGGGACGTCCGGGACGCAGTGTCACCCGACGAGACGCTGCTCGTCGTCGACGCCATGATCGGGCAGGACGCCGTCAACACGGCTGCGCTGTTCAACGAGCAGGTGGGCTTCGATGGCGTCGTGCTCACGAAACTCGACGGCGACGCCCGCGGGGGAGCGGCGCTGTCGGTCGTGGGTGTCACGGGTGAGCCCATCCTGTTCGCCTCGACCGGCGAGAAGGTGGACGACTTCGAGGTCTTCCATCCGGACCGGATGGCGGGTCGCATCCTCGACATGGGTGACGTCCTGAGCCTCATCGAGCAGGCGGAGCGGGCGTTCGACGCCGACCAGGCGCAGCGCATGGCGGGCAAGGTCGAGCGCGGCGAGGACTTCACCCTCGATGACTTCCTGGAGCAGATGCAGGCCGTCAAGAAGATGGGCAGCCTGTCGAAGCTCCTCGGCATGTTGCCCGGAATGGGTGACGTCAAGGACCAACTCGAGTCCCTCGACGATCGCGAGATCGACCGTGTGTCGGCGATCATCCAGTCGATGACGCCCGCGGAACGCGAGGACCCGAAGATCCTCAACGCGTCGCGCCGCGCCCGCATCGCACGGGGTGCCGGGGTCGAGGTCCAGAACATCAACAACCTCGTGGACCGGTTCGGCGAGGCCCAGAAGATGATGCGCCAGATGCGCAGCGGAAAGGGTGGGCCCGGACTTCCCGGGATGCCGGCCATGCCCACCGGCCGTGGCGCCCGGCGGGCGAAGGCCAAGGGCAAGCCGAAGGCCAAGAAGGGCCGCTCGGGGAATCCGGCGAAACGCGCCCAGCAGGAGGCCGCCGCGGCCTCGGGTGCACCGCTGGTGGATCCCGCCTCGCTGGAGTTGCCGAGCCAGTTCAAGGATCTGCTGGGCTGAGCCGCCCGTCCCGCGCAGGGATCCGGCGGTGGGAAGTTGGGGGTTCCCCCGCCATCTGGCACACTGTGACGGTTGGCGACGACGGTCCCTCTCAACCGGGTCGCCGGGTCATCGGGGAGTTCGCGGCATCCCACCCCACGGGTGTGACGGACTTCCAACCCATCACCGACAGGAGAAGACACAGCCGTGGCTGTCAAGATCAAGTTGAAGCGGATCGGCAAGATCCGCATCCCCCAGTACCGCATCGTCATCGCGGATTCCCGCACCGCCCGCAACGGGCGTGCCATCGAGGAGATCGGCATCTACCAGCCGAAGCAGGAGCCGAGCCTGATCCGGGTGGACTCCGATCGGGTCCAGTACTGGCTGTCGGTGGGTGCGCAACCCACGCCGCCGGTGCTGGCCATCCTGAAGGTGACCGGGGACTGGCAGAAGTTCAGGGGTGAACCCGGCGCCGAGGGGACCCTGAAGGTCGCCGAGCCCAAGGCCGACAAGAAGGCCATCTTCGCCAAGGCCGCCGAGGACGCGGTGGGCGAGAAGGATCGTCTCGAGGAGGTCCAGGCAAAGGCCGCCGCCAAGGCTGCCGCTGCCCGTGAGGCCGCCGAGGCCCCTGCGGAGGCCGCTGCTGACGAGGCTCCGGCAACCGAGGCCGCCCCTGAGGAGGCTCCGGCGACCGAGGCTCCCGCGGCGGAGGCTGCTGCTGAGGAGGCTCCCGCGGCGGAGGCTGCTGCTGAGGAGGCTCCCGCGGCGGAGGCTGCTGCTGAGGAGGCTCCGGCGGCCGAGGCCGCTGCCGATGCCCCCGCCGACGGTGAGTCGGCCGAGAAGGCGGAGTGACGATGTTGGCGGACGCTCTCGACCACCTGGTCCGCGGGATCGTGGACAACCCGGACGACGTCTCCGTCAACGAGCGCTCGCACCGGCGTGGGACCACGCTGCGGGTGCGCGTCAACCCTTCGGACATGGGCCGCGTGATCGGGAAGGGCGGTCGCACCGCGACTGCGCTGCGCACGGTCGTCTCGGCCCTCGCCGGTAAGGGCGGCGGACTGCGTGTCGACTTCGTCGACACGTCGGAGCGCTGAGGAACCATCGCCGTCTGGGTCCGCGTCGCACGGGTGGGCAAGCCCCTCGGGGTGCGCGGTGAGGTGACCGTCCAGCTCTTCACCGACGTCCCGGAGACCCGGCTGGTGCCGGGGGCACGGCTGTCCTTCGACGAGGAGGGCACGCAGCCGACGACCCTCACCGACGCGCGTCGGTCCGGGCCGCGCTGGGTGCTCGCTCTCGCCGGGGTGGATGATCGGGACCAGGCAGAGGCGATCCGTGGTGAGCAGCTCTATGCCCCGGCGGACGACGATCGTCCGTCGGACGCGGACGAGTGGTTCGACTGGCAACTCGTCGGGCTGCCGTGCGTGGATCCGCAGGGGTCGGCGCTCGGTGAGGTCACGGGTGTGGAGCATCCTCCCGCCCACGACCTGCTCGTGATCCGGACGCCCGACGGTCGTCATGTCCGTGTCCCGCTCGTGTCGCAGATCGTGACCGAGATCTCCGAGGACCGCGTGGTCGTCGATGCGCCGGGCGGTCTGTTCGAGGAGTTGTGATGCGCATCGATGTGGTGAGCATCTTCCCGGACTACCTGACCCCGCTCCAGCTGTCGCTCGTCGGCAGGGCGATCACCGAGGGCATCGTCTCCCTCTCCGTCCACGACCTCAGGGACGTGACGACCGACCGTCACCGGACCGTCGACGATGCACCGTACGGCGGGGGGCCCGGCATGGTGATGATGCCCGAGCCATGGGGCATGACCCTGGACCGCCTCGTCGACGACGCCACCACGATCGTCGTCCCCACGCCGTCGGGGCTCCCCTTCACCCAGCGCACCGCGGAGGAACTCGCCCACTGCGAACACCTGGTTCTGGCCTGTGGGCGGTACGAGGGCATCGACGACCGGGTGTGGGACCACTACCGCTCCAGAGGCCTGCCGGTCCGCGAGGTCTCGATCGGCGATTACGTCCTCGCCGGCGGGGAGGCCGCGGCGCTGGTGATGATCGAGGCGGTGGTGAGGCTGCTGCCGGGGGTCCTGGGCAACGAGGAGTCCGCGGTCGACGACTCGTTCGGGTCCGATCGCGCGACGGCACTGGAGGGCCCGCGTTTCACCCGTCCCCGGGTCTGGCGCGACTTGGCGGTCCCCGAGGTCCTGCTGAGCGGCGACCATGCCCGTATCGAGCACTGGCGCCGGACCCAGTCCGAAGACCGGACACGCCGCAACCGCCCCGACCTGATGGCCGACGGCGCCGACGGGGTCAGTTTGGTCGAGGACGGGCCGGTCGGGCATACTCGAGACACCGCGTCATGAGTTCCGGGCCTGCCGCAGGGGGCCCGAACGGCGAAGAGCGCGGAGAATCCGACCCACGCCGTGGGCGACCTGTGGCGCCTGCAGAGAAGAGTGCCCGATGCGTAAGCTCGACTTCGTCGACGAATCCTCCCTGCGGAGCGATCTCCCGGATTTCCGTCCCGGGGACACCGTCAAGGTCCACGTCAAGGTGATCGAGGGCAACCGGTCGCGTATCCAGGTCTTCCAGGGTGTGGTCCTCGCCCGGGCCGGTGACGGTCTCCGCGAGACGTTCACCGTGCGCAAGGTGTCCTTCGGTACCGGGGTCGAGCGCCGCTTCCCCCTGCATTCCCCGATCATCGACAAGATCGAGGTCGTGAGCCGCGGCGACGTCCGCCGCGCGAAGCTGTACTACCTGCGCGACCGTCGAGGTAAGGCGGCGAAGATCCGCGAGAAGCGGGACAACAGCTGACCGCCCGCTCGGTAGGCTCGCCCCCGTGACCTCCCAGGACGTCGCCACGCGCGACGCCGACAAGGAATCCCGCTCGCTGCCGCTGTGGCTCGAGTTGCCTCTCGTCATCATCGTCGCGGTCCTGCTCGCCTTCCTCGTGAAGACGTTCCTCGTCCAGATCTTCTACATCCCGTCGGGTTCCATGGAGAACACCCTGCTGGTGGGCGACCGGGTCGCCGTCAACCGACTGGCCTACCGGCTGGGACCGCCGCAGCGGGGTGACGTGATCGTTTTCGACGGGGTCGACTCCTTCGTCCCCGCGTCCCAGGCGCCGCCCTCCGAGGGGCCCGTCGCGTCGTTGTTCACGGAACTGGGCCGGACCGTGGGGATCGTCCCGCCGCCGGACACCGTCTTCGTCAAGCGGGTCATCGGGGTGGGGGGTGACACGGTGGAGTGCTGCGACCGCAAGGGTCGGATCTCTGTCAACGGCATCCCCATCGAGGAGCCCTATCTGTATCCCGGCAACGAGCCGAGTGATACGCAGTTCTCCGTCGAGGTGCCCCCCGGAAAGCTGTGGGTCATGGGGGACCACCGTGCTGCGTCTGCCGACTCCCGGGCCCACATGGGTGACCCCGGTGGGGGATTCGTCCCGGTCGACCGGGCTCTCGGTCGCGCGTTCGCCGTCATCTGGCCCCAATCGCAGTGGCAGTCGCTGTCCGAGCCCGAGTGGGCGCGGGAGTTGAACGCGCAGGACCCGCCCGCCGGGTGACCCGCCCCGCCCGCTGACGCCGGAGGCCACCGCGCCGGAGTTACCCTGACCCGGTGACCCCCACCCTGCGCATGGAGCGCGAGTTCCTCCGCGCGGGTGCCCGGCGGATCGCCGGTGTCGATGAGGTCGGCCGCGGGGCCATCGCCGGACCCGTGACGGTCGGTGTCGTCGTGGTCGACGCCGCCACCCGAACCGCGCCGACCGGGTTGCGCGATTCGAAGTTGTTGAGTGCCGCCCAACGGGACCGACTGTTTCCGCGGGTCCGCCGCTGGGCCGTCGCCCACGGGGTGGGGTCGAGCGCTCCCGCGGAGATCGACGCGTGGGGGCTGACGATCGCCCTGCGGCTGGCCGCGATGCGCGCGCTGTCCGCCGTCGGCCCGGTCGACGCCGTGCTGCTCGACGGTTCACAGGACTGGCTGTCCGTCTCCTCGGAGTCCCTCTTCGACGACGTCCCCTGGCCACCGGTGGCCGTCCCGCGCGTGCACCTCCGGGTCAAGGCCGACATGACCTGTTCATCCGTGGCCGCGGCGAGTGTTCTCGCGAAGGTCACGCGGGACCGGGAGATGATCCGGTTGGCCGGGGACGACGATCCCTACGGCTGGACGGCGAACAAGGGGTACACGACGTCGGACCACGCCGATGCCGTGCGCCGCCTCGGTCTGTGCGATCACCATCGGCGTTCCTGGAACGTGGCGGCTGCGGCCGTCGATCTCCGTTCCCACAACCCGGAGCAGCGGCGAGTCGTCACCAGCTGAGCCGCACACCATCGCCGATCGTGGTGCGGCGCCGACAGTGACGGCATGACGACATCACGACAACGGCTCGGGCTCATGGGCGAGAACCTGGCCCACGCGTACCTGCGACGCAGCGGGTGGTTGATCCTGGACCGCAACTGGCGGTGCCGCCACGGCGAGATCGACCTCGTGGGGCTGGACGGGGGCACGGTGGTCATCTGCGAGGTGCGCACGCGGCAGGGTCGGCGCGCGGGGACACCTCTCGAGTCGGTGACCCCGGCCAAGGTCCGGCGACTCCGTCTGCTGGCCGGCCTGTGGGTGAGGGCCCGAGGTGCCCGGCCTGGCTCGATCCGTATCGACGTCGTCGGTGTGGAGGTCGGGGCCCACGGCGATCGTCCCGTCATCACCCACGTGCGGGGTGTGGAATGAGCGACGTCGCGCAGTCCCACGGTGCCGTGTGCGTCGGACTCACCGGCCAGATCGTCCAGGTTC
>CAIWTL010000440.1 GCA_903915555.1 uncultured Micrococcales bacterium
AGTCCCAGCACGGCGAATTCGAGAACGCCGGAGCGCTTCGCCATACCGTCACTCCCTCGCAGTAGGACGGCGGGTCGCCGGGACCTGCCGTGTGCTGGGGTGATAGGAATACCCATCACCTCGTAGATGCATCGGTACGAACCATCGTCCCGATCTCTCGGATCGATCGATCACTCCGACCTCTCGAAGCAATGTATCGCACCGATATATTGCGGCATAAGAGCCTGCCCCGTGGATTTCCTGTGAGGTGCCTCACAATCGCCCGCCCACACCGCTGCGCGGTCCGCTGGGGGGACGCGGTGAGCATGCATGTGCCCCCAGCCGCCACAATGGGCTCGATACGGGATCGACAGGGAGAGGGGGTGAGGGACCACTGGCCGACACACTCGACACGCGGGACGGCTCCGCGGGAATGCCGTCGCGCCAGGCGCCGGACGGCGGGGCCGCGCGGCGGCGCACCCAGGTCATCATCCTCGGCGGGGATCTCGTCGCGCTGGGGGTGGCCTACGCGCTGTCGCTGGCGGACCCGCCCACCTACGAGATCACGACCGGCGTGCTGATGGTCCTCTCGTTCCTGCTGGGTCGGCTCTACCAGTTCCGGATGTCGCTGCATGTCCTGGATGATCTGCCGCGCCTGATCGCCGGAACGATCGTGGCCGGCGCCGCCTCGGCCGCCGTCCTGGCGCTGCTCGAGCAGGGCGCCCTCAACGCCCTCGACCAGCTGTTCCTCGCGGTTCTCGTGGCCACCGTCCTCGTGGCCCGCACCGTCACCTACTGGCTGATCCGGCTGATCCGCCGCCGCGGCCACCTGTGCGAGCGCACCCTGATCCTCGGAGCGGGCCAGGTGGCACGGGACCTCGGCAGGTACATCGAGGCGGACGGCTCGTACGGCTGCACCCTCGTGGGGTACGTGGACAGTGATCCGGCGCTGCCCCCCGAGGAACTCCCGGCCCCCAACCTGGGACCCACCGAACTGATCGCCGCCATCGTCCATGAGGAGCGGGTCGACCAGCTCATCATCGCCTTCACAGCGGCGCCGGAGGCGGAACTGGTCCCGATCATCCAGACCTGTGACCGGGCCGACGTGACGATCTTCATCGTGCCGCGCCTGTTCGAGATGACCGCCCAGTACGGCGACTCCGACGAGATCGACGGCATCCCGCTCCAGCACCTCCGGCGGGCACCCTTCCGGTCTCCCACGTGGTGGCTGAAGCGGGCTGTGGACGTCGCCGCCTCGGGGCTCGCGTTGATCCTGCTCTCGCCACTCCTGGCGATCATCGCGCTGGTCAATCGCGTCGTGGACGGACCGGGGATCATCTTCACGCAGAACCGGGTCGGTATCGACGGCGTCGAGTTCGAGGTCCTCAAGTTCCGCAGTCTGCGCCCCGCCACCGAGGAGGAGAGCGCGACCAACTGGAACGTGAAGCACGACGACCGACTGTCGTGGTTCGGGAAGTTCCTGCGCCGCTCGTCACTGGACGAGTTGCCGCAGTTGTGGAACATCTTCCGCGGCGACATGAGCCTCGTGGGTCCCAGACCGGAGCGCCCGCACTTCGTCGAGGAGTTCCGTGACCGCTACTCCCGCTACGACGCCCGCCACCGCGTGCCGTGCGGGCTCACGGGATGGGCGCAGATCCACGGACTGCGGGGCGACACGTCGATCTCAGAGCGCGTGCGGTACGACAACTACTACATCCAGAACTGGTCGCTCTGGCTCGACACCAAGATCCTGCTGCGGACGCTGACCGCTTTCATGAAGGGGTCAGGGTGAGCGCCGGCGGTGCGGATCCCTTCGCACACCGGTTGCGGGTCCTGCACGTGTGGCAGCCCGTCGAGGCCGGCGTTCCACGCTACGCATGGGCGGCCGCACAGTTCCAGGGCGAGCACGGCTGGGACGTCCACGTGGCATGTCCGAA
>CAIWTL010000441.1 GCA_903915555.1 uncultured Micrococcales bacterium
CGCTCGCATTGGCCAACCTGCCGCGCGAGCGCCGCGCGTGGCACATCGGCGCCCTTGTAGTGGTGGCGCTGCTCTTCAGTGGGTTGCTCCTGGCCATCACGGACCTCGATTCTCCCTATTCCGGGGTCCTGCGACTGGAACCGACGGACATGGCCAGGACCGCTGAGGACGGAGCGCGCGAATACGCGGCCCGCTTCCCGGGCGAACCGCTGCCCTGCGACGGTCAGGGGCGCGTCATCAGGTGAGCGGGTCGCGCCACGATCTTCTCAGGCGGAGCGGGCGGGCTCGCGACCGCTGAGCAGTGCCGCGCGCTCGTCTTCGGCCAGGCCACCCCACACGCCGTAGGGCTCGCGTACGGCGAGCGCGTGCTCGAGGCACTGCGTCCGCACCGGACAGGCAGCACACACCTGCTTGGCGTTGCGTTCGCGGGCGGCTCGCGCCTCGCCACGCTCGCGATCGGGGTGGAAGAAGAATTCCGAGTCGAGACCACGACACGCGGCATGCAACTGCCAGTCCCACAGGTCGGCATTCGGTCCGGGCAGCCTCTTGAGATTGGCCATGGGGATCAACTCCTTCTCGGTGCCCTCACCCTAGAACTGAGGCGAAAGTGTGTCAAGTGAAGTGAGGCGAAACTTTTGCAAAATATCGCTCATGATGCGCCGTCGGCTGAAGCCCCCCACACTCGGCACGTGATGACCTCGACCACCGGCGACCCGGATGTCGCGCTGTCGGTCGCCGAGGCGGCGGCTCGGGTCGGGCTGACCGCGGCCACCCTGCGGACCTGGGACCGTCGTTACGGTCTCGCGCCGAGCATCCGTACCGCCGGTGGCCACCGGCGGTACAACGGCACAGACATCGCCCGACTGCGGGTGGTGCAGCAGATGGTCGATGGCGGAGTGCCGCCCGGCGAGGCGGTCGTGGCGTCGCTGGAGTTGGCTCCCGACTCCTTACGGGACACCCCGCCGGCCACCCCCTCGGTCACCCGGCGCCGTGGTGGGGGCAACGTGATCGCCCTCCCGGGAGCCGACGACGTGCAGCGCGGCCTGGCCCGCGCTGCGGTCTCGCTGGACGGGGTCACGATCACCGAGCGCGTGGCGGAACTGATGGACGAGCATGGCGTGATCGCGACATGGGAGGACATCCTCGTCCCTGTCCTGAGCGCTCTGGGGGAACGCTGGTATCAGACCAAGCGCGGCATCGAGATCGAGCACGTGACCGCCGATGCGGTCGCCCGCGCTCTCCAGACCCACGGCGACCTGCCCCGCACGGACCAGCAGCGCCCGGTCCTGCTCGCCTGCATGCCGGAGGAACTCCACACGCTGCCCCTGATGGCCCTCCAGGCAGCTCTCCGGGACGCCGGCCAGCCCACCGTCATGCTCGGCGCGAGAGTCCCGCTCGTCGCACTGCAGGATGCCATCACCCGCCTGCGCCCACGCCGTGTCGTGCTGTGGGCCCAACTGCCCGACGTGGCCGCTGCGGAGATCGCCAACGGCCTCCCCACCCAACGGCCGCCGCACAAGCTGGTCCTCGCCGGACCGGGGTGGCACGACGCGGCCGCTGATGTGCCCGATGCGCAGTACCCCGCCAGTCTCGGCGAGGCCGTCGAACTGATCGTGGCGTGAGCGCCAACCGCGAACGAGCATGGGCCGCGGTGCGGCAGGCACCCGCCATGGGACTGTCCACCGTCGGTGGTCGGACCGATCCCTGGTCGGAGTGGGCGCGGGCCGTGCTGGTCATGTCCACGGGGGATCTGTGCGCCGCGTTCGACATCCTCGAGCCCCTGGCCAAATCCGACGACCGTGAGATCGCCGGTCTGGCATGCGCCCGCATCGCCTCCGGCCTGCGACAGATCGACGAGCACGACGCAGCCGTCGGGTGGGACGAGAAGGCCATGGCGGCCGAGGGGCAGGCGGTCCTCGACGGCATCATCGGCCGGGCGGCCGACCAGGTCGGTGCAGGGGACGCCGCGGGGGCGGCGCGTTTCCTCGCCCAGGCGCAGCCGCGGTGCCGCACCATGCGTGACGACGTCCGGGTCGCCTGGGTGGCGTGCGAGATCGGGCTCCTGAAGGGCCAGTACCGGGTGGCTGCCGCTCACGGGGAACGTGCCCACAAGGTCTCCGTCGCCATGGGCTCACCACGGCATGTCGTCAAGAGCA
>CAIWTL010000442.1 GCA_903915555.1 uncultured Micrococcales bacterium
AAGTCCGCGCGGATGGCGCCGACGTCCAGCGTCATCAGGCGCCGGTCCCGGCGGGGGCGAACTGCTCGTAGCCCTCCGCCTCGATCTTCTCGGCCAGTTCCGGTCCACCGTTGGCCACGATCCGGCCGTCCATGAAGACGTGGACGAAGTCGGGCTTCACGTACCGCAGGATCCGAGTGAAGTGGGTGATGAGGATGACGCCGGTGTCCCCCGTGTCCTTCATGCGGTTGATGCCCTCCGAGACGGTGCGCAGGGCATCGACGTCGAGCCCGGAGTCGGTCTCGTCGAGGATCGCCATCTTCGGCTTCAACAACTCCAACTGCAGGATCTCTGCGCGTTTGCGCTCACCGCCGGAGAAGCCTTCGTTGACGTTGCGCTCGGCGAAGGACGGGTCCATCTGCAGGTCCGCCATCGCGCCCTTCATCTCCTTGAGCCACAGCCGCAGCTTGGGGGCCTCGCCGCGGACGGCCGTGGCCGAGGTGCGCAGGAAGTTGGACATCGAGACCCCAGGGACCTCGACGGGGTACTGCATCGCGAGGAAGAGGCCGGCCCGGGCGCGCTCGTCCACGGACATGTCCAGCACGTCCTCGCCGTCCAGCGTCACCGATCCTGACGTGACCGTGTACTTGGGGTGCCCCGCGATGGCGTAGGCGAGGGTGGACTTCCCGGAGCCATTGGGCCCCATGATGGCGTGGGTCTGGCCGGACTCGACAGTGAGGTCGACGCCTTTCAGGATCTCGCGCTGTTCGCCGTCGTGATCGACGCTGACGTGCAGATCCCGGATCTCGAGGGTGCTCATGCTGGTGTCTCCTGGTTCGATCGGCGGCTGACCTCGATGGTCGGCACACCTGACTGGTCGGTGATTCGGGTTCGGTAGGTGGCCACGGGTTCCCAGGCCGGCGGCTCGTCCGGCTCGCCGGTGCGCAGGTCGAAACGGGAGCCGTGCAGCCAGCACGACACCGTGGCGTCAGCGTCCACAGTCCCGTCGCTGAGAGCCACTTCGGCATGGGTGCACACGTTGCGGACGGCGAAGACGTCGTCGCCGACGCGGGCGAGACACACCGGTTCGCCGTCGACCTGCACGGCGCGCGACGAGAGGTCCGCCAGTTCGGCCAGTGGACAGACCGCCACGTATTCGTCGGTCATCTGGTCCTCGGTCATGCGGCGTCGCCCCCCGCCGTGCCGGTATCGGGAGCGAGGCCGCTCAGTTCGGCGTCGACCGCGGCCATGAGCGCGTCCTCGACATCGGTAACACCGATGCGACGGACGATGTCGGCGAAGAAGCCTCGCACCACCAGTCGGCGGGCCTGATCGGCGGGGATACCCCGTGACTGGAGGTAGAACAACTGCTCGTCGTCGAACCGACCGGTTGCGGCGGCGTGGCCCGCCCCGGTGACGTCACCGGTCTCGATCTCGAGGTTCGGGATGGAATCCGCCCGCGCCCCGTCGGTGAGCACGAGGTTGCGGTTGGTCTCGTAGGTCTCGGTACCCGTGGCGGCCGCACGGATCAGGACGTCTCCGACCCACACCGTGTGCGCCTTCGCCCCCGCGAGCGCCCCCTTGTAGGTGACGTCGCTGCGGCAGTGCGGAACGGCATGGTCGACGAACAACCGGTGCTCCTGATGCTGCCCGGCCGTCGCGAAGAACGCGCCGAGCATCTGGGCGTCGCCGCCCGGTGCCTCGTACGTGACACTGCTCGACAGGCGCACCACGTCGCCGCCGAGGGTGACGGCGACACACCGCACCGACGCGTCCCGGCCCACGACGGCTCTCACATGGCCCACGAGCACTCCGTCATCGGACATGCGCTGCAGGACCGCAACGGTGGCCGCGGCGCCGTCGCCCACCCGCACGGTGATGTCGCCCGCGTACGCGCCCGCGCCGGTGTGGTCGATGACGACCGTGCTGCGGGAGTTGGCGCCGAGATCGACGACCACCTGGCCGAAAGACTGCGGGTCGCCCTGCGCGTCCACTGTCAGCCGGATCGGCTCCTCCGGCTCGGCTCCGGGAGCCACGCTGACCACGGCCGCATCACTGAACGCGGCCCATGCGAGAGCGGAGACCCGATCGGTCGGCGCGGCCGCGGCGGCCAGCGCGGCATCGTCACGACCGACGATGCGGACGTGCTCCGCGCCGCTGTCGACGCGGTATGCCACACCCCCGTGCCCGGACGTCGCCTCGTGGAGTCCGCGCAGCCGCCGCATGGGAGTGAAGCGCCAGGCCTCCTCCCGTCCGGACGGGACGGGGAACGCCGATTCGTCGAAACTGGCGGTGACGTCGTTGAGGTGCTCGCTGACCGCTGTCATCCGACAGCCCCTTCCATCTGCAGTTCGATGAGCCGGTTGAGTTCGAGCGCGTACTCCATGGGCAGTTCCCGGGCGATCGGCTCGATGAACCCACGCACGATCATCGCCATCGCCTCGTCCTCGGGGATGCCGCGGGACTGGAGGTAGAACAACTGGTCCTCGCTGACCTTGCTCACCGTGGCCTCGTGTCCCATCGACACGTCGTCGGTGCGGATGTCGTTGTAGGGGTAGGTGTCCGAGCGGCTCTCGTCGTCCACGAGCAGCGCGTCACAACGCACGGTGCTGGCCGAACCGGCCGCGTTGGGCATCACCTGCACGAGACCGCGGTACGACGAGCGTCCACCACCCCGGGCCACCGACTTCGAGATGACCGACGACGACGTGTTCGGCGCCGCGTGCACCATCTTGGCTCCCGCATCCTGGTGCTGATTCGGCCCGGCGAACGCGACTGACAGGGTCTCTCCCTTGGCGTGCTCCCCCATCAGCCACACCGCGGGGTACTTCATCGTGACCTTGGAGCCGAGGTTCCCGTCGACCCACTCCATCGTCGCGCCCGCCTTGGCCTGCGCCCGCTTGGTCACGAGGTTGTAGACGTTCGTCGACCAGTTCTGGATGGTCGTGTACCGACAGCGCGCGTTGTCCTTGACGATGATCTCCACCACCGCGGAGTGCAGGGAGTCGCTGGAGTAGATGGGAGCGGTGCATCCTTCGACGTAGTGCACGTAAGCGCCCTCGTCGACGATGATCAGAGTCCGTTCGAACTGGCCCATGTTCTCGGTGTTGATGCGGAAGTAGGCCTGCAACGGGATCTCGACGTGGACGTTC
>CAIWTL010000443.1 GCA_903915555.1 uncultured Micrococcales bacterium
AGCCCGGCGATCCTGGCGACGGCGTTGTTGACCCCGGACCCCACACCGGACGAGGCCACGGGGATGTCCCCGAGCGCCGTCGTCGTGATGGGAGCGACCACCAGCACCAGACCTCCCGCGAAGACCAAGATCCAGGGTAGTGCGCCGGTCCAGTACACGAGCCCCGCCCCGATCGTGGCGAGTCCTGCCAGGCCGACCGCCATCAGCGTGCAGCCGGCGGTCAGCAGAACCCGCGACCCGACGCGGGGCAGCGCGCGACCCACCCTGGCGGAGAGGGCGACCAGCGTCAGGGTGATCGGCAGTCCCGCCATCCCGGCCGCAACCGCCGACCACCCCAGGCCGATCTGCAATGCGAGGGTCAGCAGGAACAGCCCCGCGTTCAGGGCGCCGTACACCACGAAGGTCACGACGTTGGCGACGGCGAACGACCGGATCCGCCACAGGCGCGGCGGCATCATCGGGGGCGGTTCACCGCTGCGCTGTCGACCTTCCTGTAGCCACCAGAAGACCGTCAACGTCGCGACGCCGACTGTCATCAGGACCGCCGTCCGCGCCACCCCCAGCACCTCGAGTTCGATCAAGGGTCCGATCAGCAGCGCCAGCCCGGCAGCCGTGAGGACGCCACCGAGCACATCGACCTGTTTGAGCAATGGTCCCGTGCCACGTGTGCCGGGAACCGACGGCACCTTCGGCAACATCACGAGCACCGCGATCGCCAGCGGCACATTCAGCAGGAAGATCAGCCGCCACCCGGACGCCCCGAGACCGACGAGCAGGCCGCCGGCCACCGGGCCGACCGCCGTGGTGATCCCGGCGAGGCCCGACCACAGGCCGATCGCGCGCCCGCGTTGATCCTCGACGAACAGGGATGACAGCAGCGCCAGGCTTCCCGGCACCAGGAGCGCGGCAGCAACCCCCTGCACGGCCCGAGCGACGATCAACGTCTCCGCCGTCGGGGCCAATCCGCACAGCACCGACGCCACCAGGAAGCCCACAACCCCCCAACCGAACACGCGGCGCAGACCCAGCAGATCCCCCAGCGATCCACCCACGAGGACCAGTGAACCGAGGGTCAGGAGGTAGGAGTCCAGCACCCACTGCAGGGTCGCCAGACCGCCGCCCAGGTCGGCCTCGATGGCCGGGAGTGCGACGGTGACGACCGTCGAGTCGAGGAACGCCATCCCGCTGGCGAGGACAGCCGTGGCCATCAGCAGGCGGGCCGTCGGCGTCCCGAAGCGGATGCTGTGGGTGGCTCCGGTCAAGGGGTGACCGCGAGGTTCGTCACGAGCGCGCGGGCGAGATCGGCGTCACCGCCCAGGACCGCACGCTCGGCCCCCTCCTGCGGCGACACCCGTCCCGCACCCAGGGCAACCATGTCGGGCCAGGACAGGCGCACCGTTGCATCCGGGTCGGGCACCGGGGCGACCTGCCCCCCGCGCCCGCCGGGCAGGTGGGCCACCTGCATGGTCATCGTCACCCCGGGACCCGTGACATCGATCTCGGCGACGCAGTCCTCGGGAGCGCCGACGGTCTTGACCCATACCTTGCCCAACGCGGCCCCGAGGCGCCCGGCGGTGATCCACGCCGGGACGGAGTCCAGACCGCCGGGCAGTCCTGCGGCGACCCGCACGTCCTGCTCGTGGATCCAGATGTCGAAGATGCGCATCCGCAGCAGGTCCGCGGCGGGCGTCGGCCTGCCGAAGGGTCCGGGGAGGTCCGTGTCGCCGTCGTCGAGTTGCGCCTGCAACTGCTGTCGCCGATCGGTGTGTGTTGTGTGGGCCTCGGCCAGGACGTCGGCACGCGACCAGGACCGTCGCAGGTCGACAGGGATCTCGGTGTAGCGGCTCAGGCCTTCGCGGGCGTGCGGCAACCGGTCGTAGTCGGGTTCGTGGTCGGGATCGCGGCGCCCCATGAGGTAACGCTCGATGCCGGTGATGTGGGCAACGAGGTCGCCGACGGTCCATCCGGGGCACGGACTGGGCGCCGACCACTGCTCCTCTCCCGCGGCCTCGGCTGCGGCGAGGAAGTCGGTCATCGCCGTGTCCCACGCCTGCAGGAGCTCGGCGGGATCGTCGGTCTGGTGCGGCAGGCCGGAGTCGGTGAGGGGGACGAGTTGTCGAGCCATGACTCAGACGGTAGGGCACCGGGTTCTGTGTGGACGGCCGGGTGGACCCACTGCCAGTCTGGTCCGATGGTGCGGGAGGCGGCGGTTCGGGAGGCGGCGGTGCGGGAGGCGGCGGTGCGGGTGGCGGCGGTGCAGGTCTCGGTGGATGACGCCGAGGAGCCTCTGGAGCGGCGCGAACGGGTCGTCTCGTGGCTCACGGATGAGTTGGGTGCGGATGAGTCGGGTGGTTCCCGCGCCGACCTCGTGGTCCTTCCCGAACTGTGGGGTCCGGGCGCTTTCAATCTGGCGCGGGTGCGGGGCGGTGCCGAACCTCTCGACGGCCCCTTCACGCAGGCCATGGCCGACCTCGCTGTCCGCCTGGGGGCGGTGCTCCACGCGGGGTCGTTCCCGGAGATCCACGACGGGGGCCTGTCGAACACCAGCGTCGTGTTCGCGCCCGATGGCGCACGCCTGGCGGTCTACCGCAAGATCCACCTGTTCGGCTTCGACACCGGTGAGGCCGCGGAACTGACCGGCGGCGAGGCGCATGAGGTCGTGCAGACGGGACTGGGCGCCACCGGACTCGCGACGTGTTACGACCTGCGGTTCCCCGAGCTCTTCCGGCATTTGACCGACGCGGGCGCCCACGCGTTCCTGATCCCGGCTGGGTGGCCGGCGGCACGGATCCGGCACTGGGAGGTGCTGGCGACGGCCCGGGCGATCGAGAACCAGGGGGTCGTGGTGGCGTGCAACGCGGTGGGGACCGCGGGTGGGGTGACGACCGGAGGCACGTCGCTGGTGCTGTCGGCGACCGGGGACGAACTGGCACGCGGCAGTGCCGACCGCGAGGAGATCCTGATCGTCGATGTCGATCCCACGGTGGTCACGCGCTGGCGGGAGGAGTTCCCTGCGCTGCGGGACCGACGCCTGCGGTGATCGCTCACGGGCGCAACCCGGAGACAACCGTCGCAACCCGGAGGCAACCGAAGGGAGCCGCGGAAAGGCGACCGGATCGGACCGTGGCGACTGTTGCGCCCGTCGCAACGGCCCGAAACAGTCGCATGCGACTCTTTCGGGGCCCCGGCCGAGGGCCGGTGGTGGCCGAGGGCCGGTGGTGGCCGAGGGCCGGTGGTGGCCGAGGGCCAGTGGTGGCCGAGGGCCGGTGGTGGCCGAGGGCCGGTGGTGGGTGAGGGTCAGCGGTGGGGTGAG
>CAIWTL010000444.1 GCA_903915555.1 uncultured Micrococcales bacterium
CACGCAAACGGTCGCATGCGACCGTTTCGGCGGTGCAGCCGCCGTGGGCCGGGAGCTGACGCCACACTGGCCGCCTGCCGCCACACTGGCCGCCTGACGCCACACTGGCCGCCTGACGCCACACTGGCCGCCTGACGCCACACTGGCCGCCTGACGCCGCACTGACCTCCGGCGCCACGCAGGCCGACCGGCGCCACGCAGGTAGCCTGGAATCATGCGCGTCGGAATCGTCGGAGCCACAGGTCAGGTCGGGACGGTCATGCGGGAGATCCTGCAGGAGCGGGACTTCCCGGTGACCCAGATGCGGTACTTCGCGTCCGCCCGTTCGGCCGGCACCACACTGCCATGGGGCGACGGGTCCGTCACCGTGGAGGACGCCCGCACGGCCGATCCCGCGGGACTCGACATCGCCCTGTTCTCCGCGGGTGGTGGGACGTCCCGGGAGTTGGCACCCCGGTTCGCGGAGGCCGGGGCGACCGTCATCGACAACTCCTCCGCCTGGCGCATGGACCCGGACGTCCCCCTGATCGTCAGCGAGGTGAACCCGGAACAGGTCGCCGACGCTGTGAAGGGGATCATCGCGAACCCGAACTGTACGACGATGGCCGCCATGCCCGTGCTCAAGCCCCTGCACGATGCGGCGGGACTCACCCGCCTCGTCGTCAGCTCGTACCAGGCGGTCTCGGGCTCGGGTCTGGCCGGGGTGGCGGAACTTGCCGGTCAGATCGCGGCACTGGAAGGCAACGAGGACGCCCTGACCCACAACCCCGACCGGGTCGACCTGCCCACACCGGACAAGTACGTCCGACCGATCGCCTTCAACGTCGTCCCCCTCGCGGGGTCGATCGTCGACGACGGCTCCTTCGAGACCGACGAGGAGCAGAAGCTGCGCAACGAGAGCCGCAAGATCCTGGGGATCCCCGACCTCCGGGTCAGTGGGACATGCGTGCGGGTCCCGGTGTTCTCCGGGCACTCCCTGAGCATCAATGCGGAGTTCGCCACCGCGCTGACCGTGTCCCGGGCGACCGAACTCCTGGCGAAGAGCCCCGGCGTGGTCGTCAGCGACGTCCCCAATCCGCTCGACGCCGCCGGTCGCGACCCCAGTTTCGTCGGCCGCATCCGACAGGATCCGGGGGTCGCCGACGACCGGGGGCTGGCCCTGTTCATCTCCAACGACAATCTGCGTAAAGGGGCGGCGCTCAACGCCGTCCAGATCGCGGAACTCCTCGTCGGGTGAGCAGTCCTCCCCTGCGGAGGGTCCTGCTGACCGGGGGCGCCCGAAGCGGCAAGAGCACCCTCGCCGAACGCCTCGTCGGCTCCGGACCCGCCACCTACGTCGCGACGGCGCCGACCTCGGTCGACGACGACGAGTGGCGGCAGCGGGTCGCGACACATCGGGCGCGCCGGCCCGACACCTGGGAGACGGTCGAGTCCGACGACCTGCCCCGCCACATCGCCGCGGCCGGCCCGCACCGACCGGTGCTGGTCGACTGCCTCACCCTGTGGTTGACCGCACGCATGGATCACCACGGCGTGTGGACCGACCCCGGCGCGGAGACCGCCGTCCGCCGCGACCTCGACGATCTCGTCGACGCCGTGGCCCGATGCCCCGGGGGGCTGGTGCTGGTGACCAACGAGGTGGGGTCGGGGATCGTGCCGACGGATCCCGGGACGAGGCTCTTCCGGGACCTGCTCGGGATGACCAACAGCGCAGTGGCCGACGTGTGCGACGACGTCTACCTCGTGGTCGCGGGCCGGCGACTGACTCTGGAGCGGGCGTGATCCCCCCCGTCGACGCCTCCGCCAGGTCGGCCGCCACCGCCCACCTCGACCGGATGGCGAAACCCCGCGGCTCGCTCGGGCGCCTCGAGGATCTCATCGTGTGGAGCGCGGGAGTGCAGGGCCGCTGCCCACCTGCGCCCTTCACCGCACCCCGGGTCGTCGTCGTGGCGGGGGATCACCGGGTCGCCCGCCTCGTGGGCACCAGCGCGTATCCGCCCGATGTCACCGCCCAGATGGTCACCGCCATGGTGGGAGGGGTCGCCGCGGTGAACGTACTGGCCGATCGCGTCGGAGCCTCGGTCCGCACCGTGGACGCCGGTGTGGACTCCGACTACCCCGGCCTCGACGTCCCCGACTCCGTCACGTGCCACCGGATCCGGTCCGGCGCGGGGGCCATCGACCGCGAGGACGCACTGACCCCGTCGGAGCTGGCCGCCGCCCTGGACCTCGGCCACGCGCTCGTGGCCGAGGAGGTCGGTGCGGGTGGGGACCTGCTCGTCATCGGCGACATGGGGATCGGGAACACGACGCCCGCTGCGGCCCTCGTCGCCGCTCTCACCGACGGGGATCCGGTGACGACGACCGGACGTGGCACGGGCGTGGACGATGCGACCTGGATGCGCAAGGTGACAGTCGTTCGCGATGCCCTGTGGCGGTGCCGGGACGACCGCGACGACCCCCTCGAACTGCTGCGACGGATGGGTGGTCCCGATCTGGCCGTCATGACGGGCGCGCTTCTCGGGGCGGCGGAGTCCGGGGTCCCGGTCCTCCTGGACGGTTCCGTCGTCACGGCAGCGGCCCTGGTGGCCCACGCGATCGAACCCGGCGCCGCCGCGTGGTGGTGTGCCGCCCACCGGTCCGCGGAACCGAACCACGCGATCGCTCTCGCTGCCCTCGACCTCGATCCCCTGATCGATGTGGGGATGCGGCTGGGGGAAGCGTCGGGCGCCCTGGTGGCACTGCCGGTGCTGCAGGCCGCTCTGGCCCTGGCCGACGGGATGGCCACCTTCGAGTCGGCCGGCGTCGCCGATCGTGACGGCCCGGACGGTCCCGATACCGGGGGGCAGACCCCGTGAGCGCGGGGCGGCACCCGGGACGGCCCCCGGGATGAGGTCACTGCGGCTGTCCCTGGGGCTGTTCACCGTGCTCCCCGTGGGCCGGGTCGAGACCGACCGACGTACGGTGCGCCGCGCGATCCTGTGGGCGCCGCTGGTGGGACTCCTGCTGGGGCTCCTCGCCGCGGGCGTGCTGATCGCCGCGCGGGCCGCAGCGGAGTCGCTGTGGACCGCTCCCCCACCGGCCAATCCCCTCGGGCAGTTGCTCGCGGCCGCGGTCGCGGTCGTCGCACTGACCGCTCTCAGCGGCGGCCTGCACCTCGACGGCTGGGCCGACACCGTCGACGGGTGGGCCGCGCGGGGGGACCGGGAACGCACTCTGGCCGTCATGGCGGACCCGAGCGTGGGTGCGGTGGGCGCGTTCGCCGTGGCGGCGGACCTCCTGATCCAGACCGCCGCCCTGGCGCTGGCGGTCAA
Source organism: uncultured Micrococcales bacterium (assembly GCA_903915555.1). Lineage (GTDB taxonomy): Bacteria > Actinomycetota > Actinomycetes > S36-B12 > CAIWTL01. The sequence continues at coordinate 3,315 of CAIWTL010000444.1, forward strand.
TCGCGGCCATGGCACCGAAGCGGTGGTGGTGGCAGCGGTCACCGGACGGCTCGCCATCGTCTGGGCCACCACCAGGCGCCCCGCCCGGGACGACGGCATGGGGGCATGGGTCGCCGGGAGCGTCGGTGTCCCCGCCGCCGTGCTGCTGAGTGTCGTGACCATGGCCGCCGCGGCGGCGCTCGCCCTGATCGACGACGACGCCACGCGGCGCGCGGCCGTGGTGGTCGTCGCCGCGGTTCCCGTGGCGTTGGGCGCCGCCGCAGTGGCGACCTGGCCGGTACGACGACGCCTCGGGGGGACGACCGGGGATGTCATCGGGGCCTCCTGTCAGGTCGCGACGACCGCAGCACTGTTCGTCATCGCCTGCGCTCCCTGACAGCCGCGCTACCCCCGCGCGCGCAGTGTCCACCCACCCCTCGGTGATCCTCGGCGTTGCTGAGGGGGTCCCCCGCCGCCGCGATCGCGACACGATGGAGATGTGGATGTCGCAGAGGGACTGACGTCCGGACAGGCAGAAGAACTGCTGCGTTCGACGGGCCCGAACGAGGTCCCGC
>CAIWTL010000445.1 GCA_903915555.1 uncultured Micrococcales bacterium
AGTGGTAGAGCACTCGCTTCACACGCGAGGGGTCACTGGTTCGAACCCAGTATCGACCACGCTCAGATTGGGCGGTTTCCGGGCCTCGTGGGAATATCCGTGGGAATAAAGTCCTCGTAGCCGATGGAATCCCGACCGCGCCCGGGTGTGGCGAGCGAGTTGGACTCCTCGAGAACTATCGAGGGAAACTCAAGGTCGATTCTGTTTCGGCAGGGAACCAAGGGGGGCGCGAAATGTTGAAACGCATGAGTCAGGTGGCAGCCGCCACTGCTCTGTTGTCCATAACCACGGTGGTGACTCCAGCCGCACGGGCGGTGGACGGGGTGACTGTCACGCACCTCCCCGCCAAGGTGCGCCTGTCAGCAGACAACCCACCCTGCATCAGTTTCACACCGGACTACTCAGGGCCGAACTACTGGGACAGCAACAACACCCACGTGACCGCCAACGGGGTCAGGTATGCATCTCAGATATGCACCTTTGGCGGCAAGATGCGCAAGAAGATGCTCAAGCGCAAGGGAATGACATTCACCGTCAACTACGGATTTGAGTACCGACAGCCAACCACTGGCACCCAGGTGTCGTGGAAGTCATTCGACGTCTATAGCAACGGTGATCGGTACGAGCGACGATCCGGGGTGCTGTACTACAACCCGGCGGGAGTCTTGTGCGACTACTCCGGCAGTCCGAGGTCGAGCAACGAAGCAGCGGACGAGACTGCGTCGGGAAGGGTGGTCGAATACGGGCCATCGCTGCCGTGGACCTATCAGGCCGAACTGGAAACCACCGGTTCGTACCGAACGACTATCCGTCTAGTCCGAAGCTGACTCAGCGGCGCAGGAGCCGGACGACTTCCGGCCCCGGCGAGACATACGGCAGGCACTCCAGCATCACCCTCGGCGCCGGTGACGGTTCCCAGTCGGCAGGCAACCCACGGCGGCCTAGAGCGTCGGCCAGCAGTCCATGATCCCGCCACACCACCCACGACCACGGCACACCACCCGCACGCAGCACCTCGGGCACCCGGGGGTCGCCACGGTCGAGGCCGGTCACCGCGAACCATGCCGCGCGGGCATTGCGGTGCCGGATCCACGCCCGCACCGAGCAGTCCAACCAGTCCTCACCACCATGATCCGCTGCCCACGTCTCGACGCAGGCGCCCGCCGCCAACCATTCCGGCACCACGACCTCGTCGGTGACCGGATCGGCCGGCGGAGGCTTACGGCGCGCCACGAGTGCCCCACCGGGCCTGGGCAGCCCGTTGCGCGCGTACCTGCTTCGGTGTCGGCAACGGCTTGCCATCGTCGCTCTCGTCCGCGACGTCCGACAGGCCCAGGGATCGGAACAACTGCACCGCGGCGAGGCGATGCTGGCGCACCTCCCCGAGCAACGGGTTAGGTCGCGGCTGACCGGCGGTGCCCTCCACCAACAACGGCGCGCGGCTCAACGCGGCCTCCAGCGTGTCGATCATGTCGAGGGTGCGGGCCAGCTCGAGGAGGAGCGCCTCCTCATCGCGGCGCAGGTCGTAGTCCCGCGTGGTGTCGGTCCACAGTCTCCGGCCGCGGGCAGCCAGACCGGGGGGTGCTTTGGGGGGCTTGCTGGTCATGGAGACCTCCTAGGAATGAAATGTTGGCGGAGTGCTCGCGGTGCTGATCGCCTGCGCGGCGACGCGCGCCGTAATGCGGTCCCGGTTACCGTCCCCACCCCGGTCATCGGGCGTTCCACCCGCCTGCCTGGTCGGGGTTGGTGGCGGTCTCGCGGCCATGACATGACGCGCACAGTCCACGGCCACGAGCAGGGTCGTCCGGGTCGAGACCTTGGGCGACGAGGTCCCGCCGACTCACCGGGTAGTGATCGGCGACGCTGGCGACGGCGCCGCACAGCACGCACTGGGGGTCGCGCTTGAGTACGAGGCGACGGAATCGCCGGTGCCTCGGTGAGGTGTAGGCGCGCTGCTGGGGGTCGGTCGCGCGGCGGGTGCGGGCCACCTGGGCACGGCAGTCCGGGCACCGACCGGAGGTCTCGACCACGGTGGGGCAGCCCGGTCGGGAGCAGACCTTCATGGGGTTCTCCTTCCTTTGGTTGGGGTTGCGGGTCGTCCGACCCCCAGCAGTTGCCTGTCGTGGTGCCCGCGCTACCAACTTTGTTCCTCAAGGACGCGGGCAATCGGATGGGCTACTACTCGGGGGTCGGACTCCGGCCGGTCACGGTGTCCATCGCGGACTACCGGACCACCTCGACCGAGCGGGGTTGCGCCTGTCCCGCGGTGGTCGAGGGGGCTTGTCATCCCTCGGTAAACGGACGTCGGTTCATGCGGTCGCCGGCCTGGCAAGACGTTGCCCAGGTGACGGCGCCGCGGGAGGCGGACAGACGACGAGTGGCCGCGGCCAACTCTTCGCGGAGCCGTTGGACCTCGGCGGCGTCGTGGTCGTGGACGGGGCGCAGCAGCGCCAGGAGGTCCGCTCGGTGTTCCTCGACCGCGCCCTGAAACTCCGCGTACCTGTTCGCCAGCGTGAGCTCGGCCTGACGCCGAGCGTCGCGGGCACGTTCCACGTTGTCGTGGGCGATGGTCCGCGGGTCGGGCATCGTGAGGACGTCCCCACCCG
>CAIWTL010000446.1 GCA_903915555.1 uncultured Micrococcales bacterium
CCACCTTCATCATGATCGAGTCGCCAGCTTCCTGGGCGAGCAAGCTGCCCAAGTAGGCCTGCTCCCCCGCGTCGACAATCTCCTGGGCGAGAGCGAGCCAGTCACGAATGTGTAGGTACTCCTTGGCCACTCGAACGTCCATCAGAGTGGCACCATCTCCGCGAGAATGTCATCGTCCACACCACTCTTGAGTGACCCATACGTGATCACGTCAACATGTCGGCCGATGACCTCCGAGACGATCTCCGCAAGGGCCACAATGTCTGAGATCTGGGCATCATGCGGCGGGCGCACGATCAGATCCACATCAGAATCAGGTCTCGCGTCCCCACGAGCCACCGAGCCGAATAGAGCTAGATCCGAAAACCCCCGCTCCTCGGCGATCGCCCTGATTATCGGGGTGGCGGCTTCAACGACGACCGCAACGTCAAGACCACTGACGCGCACTGAAGCCGACAGTGCCTGGCTGACGGCAGGTTGGGACACCCCTAACTCATCGGCGATTGCCTGCTGACTCATGCCACTGGCTGCCATCGCGCGAACGGCGAGCGCCTTGCGCAGGCGCGCCACGACCTCTTGGTGACGCGCTTCCTCGACACACGCGGACAGACGCATAAGCACATCTTATACCTGCGCTTCTTCGATGGGAAGCGATGCCGCAAGTTATCTTGGATCCCACCTGGAAGTACCAGCAGCCCGGAGGTAAAGGTGCCGCGATCAGTCGAAGAAATCCTTCAGCACGCAGATGAACTTGCCGCGCGATTTGAAGACTATGAACCTTCCGACGCTGATGACCTAGACGCAGGCGCCGTTGCCGCATTGCGCACGGCCGTCCAGGAGCGGTCCGACGCCGAGCGTCGCATGATTGACGCGATTCGCGTGGCTCGGGGGTCCGGCATGTCCTGGTCGGCCATCGGGCTGTTTGTCGGCACCACAGGTGAGGCCGCACGACAGCGTTACTCCGACAAAGTCGCCTGACACCTCCCCCACGCCATCACTTGTCACAACTGGGGGCAAGGCGACTGCACCCCACTGAGCAACTCTGTATGTCACCCACATCGGCTAAAATGCACTCACAACTGAAGCGCGACTAGGGCTTTCCGGGCACCTTCGAGTCCCGTCACTCACCCCAAGGGGTCAAGCCACGGTATCCAGGCGCCGGACCTTGGGGGTTCCCGAGGCCCGCTCCTCCGCGAGATCACACGCTGACTGCATGGCGAGCCAGGCACGGGCCGTCCCTACTCCGGCAGCTTCGAGACGGACTGCAAGGTTAGGCGAAATGCGTGCGTGCTCATGGAGAACACGGCTCAGCGTGACTCGGGATACTCCCAGCCGCTCAGCTGCCTCGCTGACGCTCAGGCCCAGCTCGACAAGGACGTCCTCACGCAGAATTGCACCGGGATGCACCGGATTCCTCATGTCTTCCATCCTCCTCAGTGGTAGTCCAGGTAGTCAACGAGTTCGACGTCTGAATCGACGAACCGAAACGTCACGCGCCAATTGCCCGTCACCCAAATTGACCAGTGACCGGACAGTCGACCCTTCAATCGGTGAGTTCGGAATCCCGGGATGTCGACGTCACCCGGCCCTATAGCCACATCAAGGGCAGACAGGATGCGGCGCAGTTTGGGCGCGTGCTCGGCCTGAACTCCCTTCGTCGAATTGGCCTTGTACAACGCCTCCAGCCCTTTGTGGCGGAAGCTGACGATCATGGGAAGACTGTATCGCATATCGATACAGTCTGCAAGAGCCATTGGCGAGACATGCACGTGCGGGCAGATACAGAGGGAGTTCAACTGAGGTCGACTGAGAACACCACGCTCCGATGCGAGTGGCTAACATGCACTCACAACTGAAGCGCGACTAGGGCTTTCCGGGCACCTTCGAG
>CAIWTL010000447.1 GCA_903915555.1 uncultured Micrococcales bacterium
GGGAGCGCGTTCGCGCGGAGGTCGAGATCCTCGGCCTCGACGTGAGCTCCCACATCGTGTCCTTCTACGACGACATGTTGCGTGACATCGGGACGCTGCGCTCGGAACGGTTGATGGCGGCCCGTTCGGACGCCGAGATCCTGGTGGCCGGGGTCAAGGTCGCGACCCAGACCCCGCCGGTGCGCAGCGGCCGACGTGTCGTGTTCCTGACACTCGACGACGGCACGGGCCCGGTGGACGCCACGTTCTTCGAGGATGCGCAGGGGCCCTACGCGGCCACGCTGTTCCATTCCTGGCTGTTGCTGGTCCGGGGGAGGATCCGGCGCACCGGTCCGCGCGGGGTGTCGCTGCGTGCGACGGGGTGCTGGGAACTGGGGGGTGTGCGGCAACTGTGGCTCGACCGGGGGGTGGCAGGCGTTCGGGAGATGCTGGCGGCATCGGGCCCCGCCGCCGGCGGGGGCGCCGCTGCCGTGGCCACACATGCGACGGGTACCGCGGGCGGGATGGGCCAGCGGCGCGTCCTGGTGCATGCCAGCGGGTTCCGGCTCTCGCCCTACGCCGATGTCGCTCCCGCCGGAACCGACCCGAAAGCAGGACCGCCGTCCGAGGGTGGGGACCCCCCGGGCAAGTTGTGGCACTCCAGTCCGGGGAGTCCGGGATGGTGAGTGGGCGACGACCGGGGTGCGGGGTGCGGCAGGTCCGGCATGTCAGGGTGTGGAGTCGTCGAGGGGAGAGGAGAGGGTATGTCCCGGTCCCAGATCCATCGGCCGCCGACGCAGCGGTCGACCGCGGGCGATGACAGCGGCTGCCCGATCCTCCACGTCGACATGGACGCCTTCTACGCCTCGGTGTCCTTGATCGAACGCCCCGATCTGGTGGGACAACCGGTCATCATCGGCGGTTCGGGGGGCCGTGGCGTCGTCCTGTCCGCCACCTACGAGGCGCGTGCACTCGGGATCCACTCGGCGATGCCCATGGCGCGGGCCCGCCGGATGGCTCCGAACGCCCACATCATCGCCCCCGACTTCCGGCGGTACAGCGAGGTCAGTGCAGGGGTCATGGCGCTGTTCTCGGCCATCACGCCCCTGGTCGAACCACTGAGTCTGGACGAGGCGTTCCTCGACGTCCGCGGGGCGCGCCGACGCATGGGGTCGCCGGCTGCCATCGCACAACACATCCGTGACCGGGTCCACGACGAACAGGGGATCACGTGTTCCGTCGGGGTCGCCGCCACGAAGTTCGTCGCCAAGCTGGCCTCCACCCTCGCGAAGCCGGACGGCATGTCGGTCGTGCCGCCGGACTCGGTCGTCGAGTTCCTGCATCCTCTCCCGGTGTCGACCCTGTGGGGGGTCGGGGACCGGACGGCCGAGCAGTTGCGCCGTCTCGGGCTGCACACCGTGGGAGACGTCGCGGCCACCCCGCCGCGAACCCTGCGCCGTGTGCTCGGTGACGCGGCGGGTACCCACCTCGCGGATCTGGCATGGGGGCGCGACCCGCGGCGGGTCGTCCCCGGTGAGCCCGAGCGCAGTGTGGGGGCCGAGGAGACCTTCGCCGCCGACGTCGACGACGCCTCGGTGGTCGTCCGGGAGCTGCTGCGCCTCAGCGAGAAGGTGGCCGCCCGGATGCGGTCGCGGGGACTGGTGGGCCGCACGGTCTCGATCAAGGTGCGCTTCGCGGACTTCACCACCATCACCCGGTCCCGGACGCTGCGCGATCCCACCGATGTGGGGAGGGACGTCTACCGTGCGGCCCACGAGCTCTACGGCGCCCTCGATCTGCAACGGGCCCGGCTCCGACTGATCGGCGTGCGGGTGAGTGGTCTGCGTGAGGAGGAGTCCGCCCCCCGGCAGCTGATCCTCGGTGAGACGGGTCCCGGCTGGCGGGATGCCGAACTGGCGGTGGACCGCCTCACCGAGCGTTTCGGTGCGGACGTCGTCAGGCCTGCCCGACTGGTCGAGCCGCCCGATGGATCAATGTGACCGCCACCGCGGACACGGCCAGGACCCACGCGAAGCCGAACAGCCACCCGCCCAGGACGTCGGTGGGCCAGTGGACCCCCAGGACGATGCGGCTGGGTGCCATGAGCAGGCCCCAGGAGATGCAGCCCACGGCCACGATGCGACCCGACCGACCAGGGATGAGGAACACCGCGATCACCCCGTAGACGACCCAGTTCGTGACGCCACCGAGAGCATGTCCGGAGGGGAAGGACCAGTCGGAGGCCGACGACAGGGGATCGGTCCACACCGGGCGGGGGCGGGCGACGACCTCTTTCATCGTCTCGCTGATGACGCTGCCCCCCAGCGCGCACACCGCCAGGTACACCGCATAGCCGGTGTGACCCCGGACCGCGAGCACCGCCACGACGATGATCGTCAGGGGCGCCAGCACCACGGGGCTGCCGGTCCAGCGAAGGATCTCGGCCATCGGGACCGCCGCGAGGTTACCCCCCGCCCACTCGTGCACGGGGACGGCCACCGCGGCGTCGGCCCCCGCCGGCCAGCCCGCGAGCACCGCGAGGGTCAGCAGTGCCGCCAGGGCCGCGCAGAGGGCGGACCCGACGATGAGTGGCGCGATCGCCGCCCGACCCGGCAGGTGACGCCCCGAGGGGGCGAGGGGACCACTGCTCACGTGACGAGACGCTACCCAGGGAACCGGCGGTCCGCCGTGATCGTCCGAGGAATCAGTGGATCGGCCGGGAAACCGGACGGAGGTCCCGCTACGCTTCTGGGCACAGGCCCCGAGTGGGGCAAAAGTGAAGACCAGGGCCTCCCGACTTTGCACTGCATGGGCATCGGCCTATGGTGGAGACAGGACGAAGGAGGTGCCGCGTGCCCCTGTCAGACCACGAGCAGAGACTGCTCGAACAGATGGAGAGGGCTCTCTACGCGGAGGACCCGAAGTTCGCGGACTCGCTGCGCAAGACACGTGGCGCCTCGATGGACCGCAAGCGCCTGGTGCTCGGGCTCGGGGGAGCGGTGGCCGGACTCGCCATCCTCCTCGCAGGGGTCGCGACGTCGCTGCCGCTCGTGGGCGTCCTCGGTTTCCTCGCCACCGTCGCGGGCGCATTCATCGCCTACAACGCCTTCACGGCCAAGTCGGAGAACAGTGGCGCCGCCACCGAGGGGTCGGCGTCCCCGACTGCCGCCCCACGCAAGGCGTCCTCCTCCGACGGTTTCATGGACCGGCTCGAGGACCGCTGGCGCCGCCGCCGCGAGAACCCCGACCAGTTCTGATCCGGAACGGCCCGATCCCCGGGGGACCCACGTGAGCCGTCAGGCCCGGCGCCATGGATGACGTAGCTCTCAACAAGGTCTTCCACGACCACGAATGCGCCTACTACGACGAGCGCTTCGGCATCGTGCACGACGAGGCGTCGGCCGCTGCCGCGGAGGCCGAGGTCACCAGGCTGCTGGGGGCGCCGTTGCGGGAAGGGGACGTCGTCCTCGACGCCGGCTGCGGCACCGGCTGGTTCGCCGCCGGACTGCAGCGGGCCAGGCCCGACGTGGTGGTGATCGGACTCGATCTGTCCGCCGGAATGCTCGGGCGGGCCCGTGACGCCGGCGCCGACCGCCTGGTGCAGGGGGACGCCACGATGCTGCCCCTCGCCGACGACTCGGTGGACGTCGTGGTGGGCCGTGGTGTCCTGCACCACCTCCCTGACCCGCCCGCCGCTCTCGCCGAGTGGCGCCGCGTCGTACGACCCGACGGGGCCGTCGTCCTGTCGTCGGAGCCGACACCCGTCGTCGAGACCCACGGCGCGTGGTTGCTGTCCGTCCTGCTGCGCCTCCCCGGGCTCCGCGGCGGACTGGCTCCGGAGGACGAGTTCTGGGAACTGGCCGCGATGGCGGCCAACCTGCACACCTTCGAGAGGGACGAATTGGTCGCCCTGGCCGGCGAAGCCGGTTACGTCGACATCGACATCGCGGTCTCCGGGTTCGCCGAGACCCTCGCGATGACCGCCTCCTACGCCGTCCACGGGCACAACCCGGCACTGGCCCGCGTCGTCCCGTGGCGGCGCCTCACCACCGTCGGCGCCCTCGCCGACTCCGTCGTCTGGGACCGGGTCCTGCCCTCCCGTTGGCGGCACACCCTCACCGGCCGCCTGCGCCCCTGACGCCGGGTCCCCATCGAGGTGACCCGGGCGCCCGTGAACCGCTGCCCCGGGTCGTTGTCACTGCTGCGCTCCACCGTCGTTCCGGCTCGGGTACCCCAGTGCGAAAAAGGGGGAAGATCGGTTGGCGGGTGGGGCAAAGTGGAGTACGGTGGAGCAGTATGGAGTCAACGGCCACGTCCGGGGTGAGGATCCCGGACCGTGGCCCACGGGCGGAGAGGCAGGTGCGTCATGCTGCTCGGCACGCATACCCCCCGCCTCGACGACAAGGGACGTGTCGTGCTGCCCGCGAAGTTCCGGGAGGAACTCGCCGCCGGCATCGTCCTGACGAAGGGTCAGGACCGGTGCGTCGTGCTGTGGCCGGCAGCGGAGTTCGAGAAGTACGCCGCCCGGCTCAACGAGGCGTCCCGCTCCAACGCCGCCGTGCGCTCCTATCTCCGCGTCCTGTTCTCCGGCGCGTTCGACCAGATCCCCGACAAGCAGGGCCGCATCGGCCTGCCCCACCAACTGCGCGACTACGCGGGTCTGGACCGGGACGTCGTGGTGGCCGGCAACGGATCCACCGCCGAGATCTGGGACGAGACGGCCTGGCAGCAGTACCTCGCCTCCCAGGAAGAGACCTTCTCCGAACTCGGCGAGGAGGTGGTTCCCGGACTGTTCTGACCTGACCGTGCGGTGAGGCCTCCGCCCGCACGACCGGCCGTACTTCCCCGACGGCCGGCAGCCGACCCCCAGGCAGCCTCCGGCGCACTTCCCCGGTGCCGGCGGATGCGGGAGGGGACCTGATGGCACGGTCGAGTCAGACACCCGGGAGTAGCCATGACCGAGTTCCGGCATGAACCGGTGATGCTGTCCCGCATCACCGAACTCCTGCGACCGGTGCTGGTCCCGGGAGGGCTGGCGGTCGACGCCACCCTCGGGCTGGGAGGGCATACGGAGCGACTGCTCACCGACTCGTCGGACCTCACGGTGGTCGGGATCGACCGCGACCAGCAGGCGTTGGAGCTGGCGAGCCGTCGCCTGGCGCCGTTCGGCGCCCGCTTCGTACCCTTCCACGCCGTCTTCGACGACATCGACGGCGCGCTGGCCGCGGCCGACCGCGACTCGGCGGTCGCGGTCCTGTTCGACCTCGGCGTGTCTAGCCTGCAGTTGGACAGTGATGAGCGGGGGTTCGCTTACAGTCGGGAGACCTCCCTGGACATGCGGATGGATTCCGGCAGCCAGGTCACCGCAGAGGACGTGGTGAACGAGTACAGCCCCGAGGAGTTGGCACGCGTGTTCTCGCAGTACGGCGAAGAGCGGTTCGCACGCCGCATCGCCCGTCGGATCGAGGAGTCCCGCACCCGCCACCGCATCCTGAGCACGACGGAGCTCGCCGACATCGTCGCCGCCGCCGTTCCCGCCGCCGCCCGCCGTCGTGGACATCCCGCGAAACGGGTCTTCCAGGCGTTGCGGATCGAGGTCAACGACGAGCTGGGCGCGCTGGAGCGCGGTCTCACCGCGGCGGTCCACGCGGTGTCGCCGGGGGGCCGGATCGCCGTGTTGTCCTACCACTCCCTCGAGGACCGCATCACCAAGCGGGCCTTCGCGTCCGGCGCGAACCCCCCGGTGCCTCCCGGACTGCCCGTCGTCCCCGAGCAGGACCTGCCCTTCCTGTCCCTCGTCACGCGGGGAGCCGAGAAGCCCGGGCAGGACGAGGTCGACGCCAACCCCCGAGCCGCCTCCGCACGACTGCGGGTCGTCGAGGTGGTCCGTCCCGTACCCCCGGGATGGCGGGCAGCCGCATGACCGTGACCACCCCGGATCGTGCCGCGTCGCTGCGGGCCGTCGGCGCCCCCGCGCCCCGCGCCGAGTCCCGCCGGCGCCGAACCGCCGCGAGATCGCGGCTGTCCTCACTGCCCTTCCTCGGAGGTGTGGCGGCACTCCTCGCGGCCGCCCTGCTGGCCCTGTTGATGATCAACAACACCTTGGCGGTCGGCTCCTTCGAGCAGTCGCGGCTGAAGTCCGAGCAGATCCTCCTCGGCGAACAGGAGCAGGCGTTGCGCCAGGAGGTGGAGCGCCTCTCCTCACCCACCCGGGTGCGGGAAGCCGCCCGACAGGCCGGGCTCGTGGCCGCGGCGACCACGGTGTACCTCGATCCCGACAGTGGGCGCATCCTCGGCATCCCCGCGCCGGCCGGGCAGGCGACGGCCGGCCTGCCCGCCACGGACCCCCTCGCAGCACCCCCGGTCGGTGATCCCGCCGCGTCGGGCGATCCCGCAGCGGCGAGTTCCCCCCCGGCGGTGGGCGATCCCGCGGCGGCGGGGGAGACACCAGCGGTGCCCGGTGAGGACGGCGCGGCCGTCGGTGCCCCCGAGGGCAGCACCGCCTACGATCGGGCCGTCGTCAGCGGAGGTGGGCGATGAGTGCCCCCGCGCCCGAGCGTCCCCGGACCCGGCCCCCCGGTGGGGGACCCCCCCAACACCGCCCCTTCGCGCTGTCGGACTCCCGGCGCCGGATGCACATCCTCATGATCGCCTTCGCCTTCGTCGTCAGCATCTTCGCCGCCCGCCTTGTCGAACTGCAGGCGCTGCGGGGGCCCGATCTCGCCGAGGCCGCGCTCAACCAGCGCGTCATCACGCAGGACATCCCGGCGGTGCGGGGCGAGATCACCGACATCGACGGGCGACCGTTGGCCACGTCGATCGAGGTCCGCGACATCACGGCCGATCAGACGATCGTCGTCGACCCGGCGCAGACGGCGGCCGTCCTGGGCCCCATCATCGGGATGGACCCGGCCGAACTGCAGCCCCTGTTGACCGGTGACCGCCGCTTCATCTACCTGAAGAAGGCCACCGACCCGCAGGTGTGGCGCGACATCCAGAACTGGCGGAACGACCCCGCCAACGACCCCGAGGTGCTGCAGGCGATCTTCAGCGAGCGACGCACCATCCGGGACTACCCGAACGGCAAGCTCGCCTCCAACCTCGTGGGCTTCACCAATGCGGAAGGGCAGGGCGCGGTCGGGCTCGAGGCGGGACTCGACGAGAGACTGGCCGGCACGCCGGGCAGCGTGACGTTCGAACAGGCGGCCGGCGGTACCGAGATCCCGACCTCCGACGTCCAGCAGATCGATCCCGTCCCCGGCAGCGACGTGCGTCTCACGATCGACTCCGACCTGCAGTGGGCCGCGCAGGAGGCGCTGGAGCGACAGGTGAAGTCGTCGGGGTCGGACTTCGGCACGGCAGTCGTGCTCGAGGTCGGCACCGGCCGCATCCTCGCGATGGCGACCGCTCCTGCGTTCGACCCCCTCGCACCGGACTCCGTGAAGCCCGAGGACTGGACCAACAAGCCCGTGACCTGGGCTATGGAGCCGGGGTCGACCACGAAGCTGTTCTCCCTCGCCGCTGTCCTCAACGAGGGGAAGGCGAAGCCCCGGACCCGATTCTCGATCCCCCCCTCGCTGTACCGCGGGGACCAGTGGTTCAAGGACTCGCACCCGCACGGTGGGCTCCAGCTGACCCTCGCCGGCGTCCTGGCCGAGTCGAGCAACATCGGCACCGTCCTCGCGTCCGAGAAGATCGGGGGGAAGAAGCTGTACGAGTACCTCAAGCGGTTCGGTGTCGGTGAGCCGACCGGCCTCGACTTCCCCGGCGAGCAGACGGGCTACGTCCCCGAGCCGTCCCAGTGGTCGGACACGACCTTCCCCACGCTCGCCTTCGGTCAGGGCATGTCGCTGACGGCACTCCAGATCGCCAACGCCACCGCCACCGTCGGCAATGACGGCGTGCCCGTCACACCGCGGCTGATCGACAGTTACACGGCCCCGGACGGAACGGTCGAGAAGACCATGCCGGTCGAAGGTGAACCCATCATCACGCCCGAGACCGCGCAGACCATGCAGAGCATGATGCAGATGGTGGTCGGGGAGGGGGGAACCGCGAAGGTGGCAGAGGTGCCCGGATACCTCATGGGGGGGAAGACCGGTACTGCGCAGCGGTACGACGAGGAGTGCGGCTGCTACAGCGGCTACACCGCCAGTTTCGTGGGGATGGCGCCGGCGGACGACCCCCAGTTGGTCGTCGGGGCCTGGTTCGACAACCCGCAGGGCAGCTACTACGGCGGTGACGTCGCCGCCCCCGTCGTGCAGAAGCTCATGACCGCGGCCCTCTCGAGTCAGAACGTGCCGCCGACCGGTGGCAAGCGGGCCGAGTTCCCGCTCACCTGGGGCGGCTTGTCCTGACGTGGCCGAGCGACCGGTGACGCGGGGGAAGCAACTGGCGGACGCCCCCGCGCTCGCCACCGCCGCGATCGGCGCCGACGTCGTGGTCAGCGGGGTGACGCTGGACTCCCGCACGGTCCGGCCCGGGGACCTGTACGCGGCCCTGCCCGGGGTGACGACCCACGGCGCCCGCTTCGTCGATCAGGCGGTGCAGGCCGGCGCCGCTGCGGTCCTGACCGATCCCGAGGGCGCCGGTATCGCGGGCACGGTCACCGTGCCGGTCGTGGTGGTGCCCGATCCCCGCGGCACATTGGGGGAACTGTCGGCGTGGGTCTACGACCGCCCCGGCGACGATCTGACCGTCATCGGGATCACGGGGACGAACGGCAAGACGACCATGACCTATCTGGTGTCCGCCGCGATGGAGGCCGGTGGCCACCGCACCGGGATCATCGGGACGACAGGCGTGAAGGTGGGGGACACCTGGTCGCCGTCGGCCCGGACGACGCCGGAGTCGCCCGATGTCCACCGTCTCCTCGCCGTCATGCGGGAGGAGGGCGTGACGGCGGTGGTGATGGAGATCAGCAGCCACGCGCTGGCCCTCGGGCGGGTGGACGGACTGGCCACGGACGTCGCCGTCTTCACCAACCTCAGCCAGGACCATCTGGACTTCCACGCGAGCATGGCTGATTACTTCGCGGCCAAGGCGAGCCTGTTCACCGCCGCCCGCAGTCGTTCGGCGGTGATCTGCGTCGACGACGAGTGGGGACGCACCCTGTCGTCCCGCGCGAGTGTCCCGGTCACCACCTACGGTCTCACCGGTGAACCCGACTGGGTCCTGACCGATGTCACGACCGCCGCCGTGGGGGAGTGGACCGCGACCGCCACGGGTCCCGCCGGCGAACGGGTCGAGGTGGCGTCGGTGCTCCCGGGGCAGTTCAACCGGGCCAATGTGCTCGGGGCGCTGGTGGCGGCGGTCGCCGCCGGTGTCCCACCGGACGTGGCGGCCGCCGGACTGACCCGTTGCTCCGGTGTCCCGGGGCGTATGGAGCCGGTACCGGGTGCCGGATTCGGGGCCTTCGTTGACTACGCTCATACCCCGGACGCCGTCGAACGGGCCGTCTCCGCCGCGAGGCAGTTCACCCCCGGCCGCGTCCTCGTCGCCATCGGCTGCGGCGGTGACCGGGATGCTGCCAAGCGTCCGCTCATGGGCCGTGTGGCGGCGCTGACAGCGGACACTGTGGTCGTCACCGACGACAATCCACGATCGGAGGACCCCGCGATGATCAGGCAGACGGTGCTGGACGGCGCACGCCGGGCCGCCTCCGATGCCGTCATCATCGAGATCGCCGACCGTCGCCGAGCCATCCGCCATCTCGTGTCCGATGCCGGCGAGGGCGACACCATCCTCATCCTCGGCAAGGGCCATGAGCAGGGCCAGGAGGCGGGGGGTGTGGTCACACCGTTCGACGACCGCATCGAACTGGCCGAGGCGATCCGCGAGCGGAGGGCCGCTCGATGAGACCCACCCCGCTGTCGGCGGTCGCCGCCGCCATCGACGCCGAGGTCGTCGGTTCCGCTGACCCGCTCGTCGAGCGGGTCGTGGCCGACTCCCGCGACGCCGGGCCGGGAGATCTGTTCGTCGCCATACCCGGGGAACGCGTCGACGGCCACGACTACATCGACCGGGCAGTGGCCGCCGGCGCCGTCGCCGCCATCAGCACCCGTGCGTCGGGCGTCCCCACCATCGTGGTCGACGATCCCGTCGCCGCCCTCGGCGACTACGCGCGGGCATCTGTCGCCGCCCTGCCCGAGTTGACCGTGGTCGCGGTCACCGGATCCTCGGGCAAGACCTCGACCAAGGACATGCTCGCCTCGGTGTTGGCCGTGCGTGGTCCCGTCGTCGCTCCCGTGGGTTCCATGAACACGGAGGTGGGTCTGCCCCTCACGGCGCTGCTCTGTGACGCGACGACCCGCACCCTGGTGGCCGAGATGGGTGCGCGCGGAATCGGCCACATCGCCCGGCTCTGCGGCATCACCCCCCCGGACATCTCGGTCGTGCTGAACGTCGGCACCGCCCACATCGGCGAATTCGGTTCCCGTGGCGCCATCGCGACGGCCAAGGGCGAGATCGTCGAGGGCCTGTCTGCGGACGGTACGGCCGTCCTGAACGCCGACGACCCCCTCGTCGCCGCCATGAGCACGAGGACAGCGGCCCGGGTCCTGACCTACGGCATGTCCGCGGACGCCGACATGCGGATCTCCGACCTGGCGGTGGATGCGTTGGCGCGACCGTCGTTCGAACTCCGGTACGCCGGCTCCGCGCAGCGGGTCAGCCTGTCCGTGAGCGGTGAGCACAACGCCTGGAACGCCGCGGCAGCAGCGCTCGCCGGTTGCGCAGCCGGCCTGACGCTGTCGGAGGTGGGGGCGGCTCTGGAGTCGGCGACGGTCAGCCGATGGCGTATGGAGGTCACCACCACCGACTCCGGTCTCGTCATCGTCAACGATGCCTACAACGCCAACCCCGACTCGATGTCGGCGGCACTGAAGTCGCTGGCGGAGATGGGGCGCCGATCGGGGGGGCGCACCTTCGCCGTGCTCGGCGAGATGAAGGAACTGGGCGACGGATCCGTCGCCGCGCATGACGAGTTGGGGCGGCTGGCGGTGCGGCTCAACATCGGTCAACTGGTCTGCGTCGGTGAGGGCGCCCGGCCCATCCACATGGGCGCCGCCCACGAGGGCTCGTGGAACGGTGAGTCGGTCGCGGTCGCGGACGTCGATGCCGCCGTCGATTTCCTGCGCCCCCGGCTGGCGCCCGGTGACGTGGTTCTGGTGAAAGCCTCACGGAGCGTGGGTCTCGAGCGTGTCGCTGCGGAACTGGGCGGGGGAGAATGACCCTCATCATCCTCGCGGGTGGCATCGCCATGCTCGTGTCCCTGCTCGGCACCCCTCTGCTGATCCGGGTGCTGCAGAAGCATGGCTACAGCCAGGCGATCCGGGTCTCCACCGACGACGTCCAGTACCCCGAGCACGGCGGGAAGGTGGGGACGCCCTCGATGGGTGGCGCCGCCATCATCGCCGCTGTCGTCGTCGCCTATCTGGTCACGCATCTGGTCTTCTGGACCTGGCCCTCCGTGTCGGGGCTGCTCGCCCTGTGGCTCCTCTTGGGGCTGGGCGCCGTGGGCTTCGCCGACGACTATCTCAAGATCTTCCGCCAGCGCAGCACGGGCATCCGCGCGCGGACGAAACTGATCGGTCAGGCGTTCGTGGCGCTCACGTTCGCTGTCCTCGCCATCAACTTCCCGGACCCGCAGGGCTACACCCCCGCGTCCGAGGCCATCTCGTTCGTCCGGGACACCCCCCTGGTGCTGCCCACCGTGCTGTTCGTCGTCTGGATCTGGTTCCTCATCACGGCCACCACGAACGGCGTGAACCTCACCGATGGGCTCGACGGCCTCGCGGTGGGTGCTGCGCTGATCACCTTCGGTGGCTACACGATCATGTCGGTCTGGCAGTTCAACCAGGCGTGCGGCGCGAGCACGGCGGTGAACTGCTACGAGGTTCGAGATCCGCTCGACCTGACGGTCTTCGCTGCCGCATGCACGGGGGCGAGCTTCGGTTTCCTGTGGTGGAACACCCACCCCGCCAGAATCTTCATGGGGGACACCGGGTCCCTCGCGCTGGGCGGCGCCATCGCGGGTCTGGCCATCATGACGCGCACGGAGTTGCTGCTCATCCTGATGGCGGGCCTCTTCTTCATCATCACCGTGTCGGTGATCCTGCAGGTGGGCTCCTTCAAACTCACGGGCCGCCGGGTGTTCCGCATGGCCCCCCTGCACCATCACTTCGAGCTGAAGGGGTGGCCGGAGATCCTCATCGTGGTCAGGTTCTGGATCATCCAGGCGCTGTGCGTGGCCCTGGCGATGACGATCTTCTTCGCCGAGTGGGTGGTCCCGTGGGCGGGTCCGTGATCCCCGCCGACCTGGGGCGCGACAGCGACTGGTCGGGCGTCCGTGTCTGCGTGGCCGGCATCCGCGTCGCAGGGGCGGCGTGCGCACGGACCCTGGCATCCCTGGGAGCTGACGTCCACGCCGTCGACGGTGGATCGTCGCCCGATCACCTCCGGTGGGCGGCCGACCTGCGCGACGACGGCGTGACCGTGACGCTGGGCGACGGCGAGAGCCTGCCCGAGGGCACCACGCTGCTCGTGGTGTCACCCGGGTTCCCGCCCGGTGCCCCCATCATCAGGCGAGCGTCGGACGCGGGCATTCCCGTGTGGGGGGAGCTCGAACTCGCCTGGCGGCTGCGGTCGGCGGACGCGGCGCCCTGGCTGGCCGTCACCGGGACCAACGGCAAAACCACCACGACCCTCATGCTGGAGTCGATGCTGACGGCCGCAGGGCGGCGCGCCATCGCGGCGGGAAACATCGGACACAGTCTCGTCGACGTCGTGATGGACGATGCGGTCGACGTCGTCGCGGTCGAGGTCGGGGCGCCGCAACTGCCGTTCTGGCACACCGTGAGTCCGCTGGCGGCCGTCTGCCTCAATGTGGCCGACGACCACATCGACCACTTCGGCTCCTTCGAGGCGTACGCCGCCATGAAGGGCCGGGTCTACGAGAGGTGTCAGGTCGCCGCGGTCTACAACCGCGAGGACGAGCGCACCATCCGGCTGGTGGAAGAGGCCGAGGTCGTCGAGGGATGTCGGGCGGTCGGGTTCACCCTCGGGTCGCCCTCCCGCAGTGAGTTGGGGGTCGTCGACGAGTACCTCGTGGACCGCGCCTTCGTCGAGAACCGTGCGACCCACGCCACGGAGTTGGCCCTCGTGTCGGATGTCCAGCCGGCCGCCGCGCACAACGTCGCCAACGCGCTGGCTGCCGCGGCA
>CAIWTL010000448.1 GCA_903915555.1 uncultured Micrococcales bacterium
CCCTGGATGATGCGCACCTACGCCGGGCACTCGTCGGCGAAGGAATCCAACGAGCTCTACCGCCGGAACCTGGCGAAGGGGCAGACGGGTCTGTCGATCGCGTTCGATCTGCCCACCCAGACCGGGTACGACCCGGACAGCGAGCTGGCCCGCGGCGAGGTCGGCAAGGTCGGGGTCCCGGTGTCCCACATCGGTGACATGCGCGCGCTGTTCGCCGACATCCCCCTGGGCGAGATGAACACGTCCATGACCATCAACGCCACGGCGATGTGGCTGTTGGCCCTCTACCAGGCCGTGGCGGAGGAGCAGGGCGCCGACCCCGCCGTCCTGCAGGGAACGACACAGAACGACATCATCAAGGAATACCTCTCGCGGGGGACCTATGTGTTCCCGCCCGGGCCGAGCCTCCGACTGATCACCGACATGATCAGTTACACCGTCAACAACGTGCCGAAGTGGAACCCGATCAACATCTGCAGCTATCACCTGCAGGAAGCGGGGGCGACCCCCGTCCAGGAGATCGCCTACGCGATGAGTACGGCCATCGCCGTCCTCGACTCGGTCCGTGACTCCGGCCAGGTGCCTCCTGAGGAGTTCGGCAAGGTCGTCGCGCGCATCTCGTTCTTCGTCAACGCCGGCGTGCGGTTCGTCGAGGAGATGTGCAAGATGCGCGCCTTCGTCCAGTTGTGGGACGAGATCACTGCTGAACGCTATGGCGTCACTGACCCCAAGCAGCGGCGCTTCCGCTACGGCGTCCAGGTCAACTCCCTGGGTCTGACCGAGGCGCAGCCCGAGAACAACATCCAGCGCATCGTGCTCGAGATGCTGGCCGTGACCCTGAGCAAGGACGCCCGTGCCCGGGCCGTCCAACTGCCGGCCTGGAACGAGGCGCTCGGCCTGCCCCGCCCCTGGGACCAGCAATGGAGCCTGCGCATCCAGCAGGTGCTGGCCTTCGAGTCCGATCTGCTCGAGTACGACGATATCTTCACCGGCAGCGCCGTCATCGAGGCGAAGGTCGCCGAACTGGTCGCCGGCGCCAAGGAGGAGATCGCCCGTGTCGAGGAGATGGGGGGCGCCGTCGCTGCCGTCGAGACCGGGTACATGAAGCAGCAACTGGTCGCCTCGCACGCGGCTCGTCGCGCGCGGATCGAGGCGGGCGAAGACACCGTCGTGGGCGTCAACCGGTTCGAGACCACCGAGGAGAACCCCCTGCTCACGGATCTCGACGCGGCCATCCAGACGGTCGATCCCGAGGTCGAGGCCGCTGCCATCGCGGCCATCGAGCGGTGGCGTGCCGATCGGGACGAGGCTGCCGTGGCCGCTGCCCTCGAATTGCTGCGGAAGCAGGCGGAGACCAGTGAGAACCTCATGTCCGCCACCCTGGAGTGCGCCCGAGCCGGCGTGACGACGGGGGAGTGGGCCGGGGCTCTGCGGGAGGTGTTCGGCGAGTACCGGGCACCCACCGGTGTCAGTGGGGTCGTGGGAGTCGCCGAGGCGGGGGAATCGCTGATGGCGGTCCGGGAGTCGGTGGCGGCGACCGGGGAGGCGCTCGGGGGGCGCCTGCGGATGCTCGTCGGCAAACCCGGGCTGGACGGACACAGCAACGGTGCCGAGCAGATCGCGGTGCGCGCGCGGGACGCCGGGTTCGAGGTGATCTACCAAGGTATCCGGCTCACCCCCGCGCAGATCGTGGCCGCGGCGGTCGCCGAGGACGTCCACGTCGTGGGTCTGTCGATCCTGTCCGGGTCCCACATGGAACTCGTGCCCGACGTCGTGAAGGGGCTGCGCGAGGCGGGGCTCGACGACGTCCCCGTCGTGGTCGGCGGCATCATCCCCGACAGTGACGCGGCCACGCTGAAGGCCTCCGGTGTCGCCGCGGTGTTCACCCCCAAGGACTACGACGCCAACGCCATCATGCAGGCG
>CAIWTL010000449.1 GCA_903915555.1 uncultured Micrococcales bacterium
GACGGGGTCGCGGACTACCGCCTTCAGCAGGCCTGCGCCGCCCCGGTCGGCCACGCAGATGTGCCGAATCACCCACAAACCGTGGCGGTTGTGGTTGCCTTTCTGCAGGGTCAATCCCTGCCCCAGCGGTGCGTTCCGGGCTGAGGGCCGAGGTCACGAGGAGTTGACATGGGTTCATGGTCAGAGAGCCGTGGGATCACCAAAGAATGCTTCGCCGTGGTCAAGGAGAATCCCTACCTGCTCCTGTTCCCGGTCATCGCGGGGGTCGTGGGTACGGTCGTCGTCCTCGCGGTCGCCGGTGTGGGGGTGGGAGTCCTCGGCCCCGCGGTGTCGACTGCCGATGTCGCCAACGGCGGGGACATCCCGACGTCGGTGGCCGTCACCGCCGTCGTGTTCGCCTTCATCGCCGCCTATCTCGCGACAGCCGTCACGCAGATCTGCATGGCCGGAGTCGTTCACTGCGCCAACGAGGAGTTGCAGGGCCGGGACTCGTCCTTCGGCGCGGGGATGTCTGCCGCATTCGGTCGGCTGCCGCAGTTGCTCGGGTGGGCGCTGATCCAGACAGTCGTCGGCTGGCTGCTCCAGGCGATCCAGGGCAACGGCAGTGACAACTTCGTCATCACCATCCTCCGGGCCATCCTGGCGACCCTCGCCGCGGTGGCCTGGTCGGTGATCTCCTTCTTCGTCCTCCCGATGATCATGCTGCGCGGCAAGGGGCCGATCTCCGGCATGAAAGAGTCGATCGGGCTCATCCGCAGCACCTGGGGCAAGCAGATCGCCGGCGGAGTGCGCATCGGTGGACTCATCATCCTGATCTCGGTGCTGCCCGGAATCATCGCCCTCGTCGGCGGCGGGTTCCTGGCCTTCACCGACAAGCCGGGAATCGGGATCCCCCTGATGGTGCTCGGTGGCCTGGTCATCCTCGTGGGACAGGTGCTGATCAGCACCCTCCGGGCGGTGTTCTCCGTGGCGCTGCTTCACTACGCGGAGGACGGCACCGTCATCGGGCCCTTCAGCGACACCGAGATGCAGCACGCCGTACGCGTCAAGGCGTGATCCGACCCCCGTCAGCGCCACACGATGCGGCAGGGCTGCAGAGTGAATCTGTTGGGGGCGAACCGGTCGGAGAAGCCCACCCCCAGCAGCGAGCCGAGCAGGATCTGGGAGTCCTTGCGGTCGAACACGAGGCACGACTCGTAGGTGCCGGGGTACACGACCCCGGCGCGGGTGCGGAAGTCCACGAAGTAGCGCACGGCCCCTGATCGGCGGGCCGTCCGCACGCGGGTGACATCCAACTGGTCCAGGGGCTGCCAGTTCTTCTCGGCGCGGCTCATCTCCGCCAGCGGGCGTCCCCGGGGATCCCACAGGAAGTCGCTGGCCGCATCCAGCAGATAAGGTCCCACCTGGTTCACGACCGCCTCGTGGGACGGCGCCTCCGGAAGCTGCTGTGCATCGACCGAGTACACCCACTGCGACGCCCACTCGCTCAGGTCCTGGCCACTGATGCGTTCGGCGGTGGCGATGACCTCGTCGGTGGTGGTGGTGGTGCCGGGCGGCTGGTCGGCGAGTTGGTGGAGCACGCGCCAGAACACGTCGTCGCCGACCGTGTGGCGCAGCGTGTGGAGGGCCGCCTGCCCGCGGTAGTAGGGCGTCGTGTTGAGCAGGTACCGCAGCGTCGGTTCGTGCAGCGAGACCTTGCCGAACTGGCCGCGCCACTTGGCGCCCCAGCCGTCCCACACGTACTGCTCGTGCACGATGTCACCGAGCGGGCGCCCGGTGCGTTCCGCGGTCTCGACGTTCTCCAGATACGTCGCGAACCCCTCGTGCAGCCAGATGTCCTGGGCGCGGGCCGCGGTCAGGGTGTTGCCGAACCACTGATGGGCCTGCTCGTGGACGACGGTGGCCATGCTCGTGTTCCACTCACCCCGGCTGTAGGTGGGGCGTCCCGCCGTCTCCATGGCGGAGTCCGCACCGGCGACGACGATCGCCCCGGTGGCGGGGAAGGGGTATTCGCCGAGGCGGGGGAGCAGCCACCGCAGCGCCCGATCCGTCCGGTTGTGCATCGTCCCGACCGAGACCCCGGAGCCGCGTGCCACGGCGGTGAACGCCGGGATGCCGGCGATCGGCTTGCGGGAGACCGCGAACCTGTCGAACGCGACCGTCTGGATGTATGGCTGGATGGGGGTGTCCATGCGCCACTTCGTCACCGTGCGCCCACCGTCGACCGAGCGGCCCAGGAACAGGCCGGTCGAGACGCCGGTGAGACCCCGCGGGGCCGACAGCGTCACCCGCCATGTCGCCTTGTCGTAGAAGACGTCGTTGCTGGGCACCCACGTCGAGGTTCCCGTGGGTTCGGTGTAGGTCACCGAACCGTGCGGCGTCGCCAGCCAGCCGTACTTCCCCCGACCGGAGCGGTCCCGGATCGGCACGGGGTCGCCGGAGTACGCCACCGTGACGACGAACGAGGCCCCCTCGCGGATGGTGGCGAGATCGGTGACGGTGATCTTGTCGTCGGTGTGGCGGAAGCGGGCGGGACGCCCGTCCACCGCCACGCTGCGGATCCGCAGGCCCGAGCGCGCGTCGAGCGAGAAACCCTGGAGATCCTTGGCGGCGGTGGCCGTCAGGGTCGCGGTGGCGGTGGCGATCCCGTGGGTGGCGGCGTCGTAGGCGAGGTCCACGTCGTAGTGGGTGACGTCGTAGCCGCCGTTCCCCTGGGGCGCGAGGTAGGGGTCGGATCCCACGACACTGCCCAGGAGCGCCCGGTCCGCGGTGCCGGGAGCGGACAATGCCGGGCCGACGGATCCGACGGCGGTGAGCAGGAGGGCAGCGGGCATGGCGAGGGCGACCAACGCCGTTCTCGACCTGAATGCCCGGGGGGACATCATCGCCACGCCTTTCCGTGCTGCTGGACCGCAGCGGACCCTAGGAGCAGGGTAAGTGACACAGTGCCGGTTGGGACCCGTCGAAGGTCCCGGATTTCCGTGTCGTGACCACCGGCAGGGCATCTCCTCCCAGCTTGGGCTCAGTGCCCCTCCCACAGGGCCTCGCGTGCCGTGTCCAGTGCGCGTTCCACGGCCGCGCCGAGTACGGGCGGTTCCATGCGCACCCGGATCCAGGGCCGGTCCTCGTCCCCCCACCGGGCCTCGACGAGCCCCGGCGCCCAGCGTCCGCCGAGATCGCGCCACTCCCCGTAGGTCAGTGACCAGGGGGCTTCACGCGTACCTTCGGGGTTCTTGGCACGGCGGGGAACGTGGAATGTCCGCGGTAGACCGGTCTCGGCGTCGCACGTGATGGTCGCGGTCACCGGGGCCGCGACGTCCGCCCCCGCGACGTCGAGCACGAGGGTTGTGGCGTCGGGCTGGCGCCATGTGACTCCCGGCAGGGACCAGGTGGCGGGGATGAGGACCGCCTCGGACCACAGGAAGGACACCCCGTCGGAGTCCAGACCGGGACCGGTCGTCACGCTGTCACGTGCCCGCTGCACCCCGCGGCCGTCGACGTAGGCATCCATGCCCCGGACCACCGGGCGACCGAACCATGTGGCGGCGACCTCCGCGCAGAACTCGTGGCCCAACCGGTGACTGGTGCGGTAGGTGACGGGAAGCCAGGGGGAACGGCCCAGTCGGATGCGACCGGTGCCCACGAACTCGGCTGTCGTGGCGCGTTGTACGCGACCGTCGTGCGCGGTGTCCAGCCAGCGCCTGAGGAGGTCGGGCCACTCGGGATCGGGCTCGTCGTGACCGGGGTCAGGAGACCCGGGTGACGCGGAGGGCAGGGGAGCGGGAATCCCGAGCCCGGCGGCACCGACTCCGAAGAGTGCGGCTGCGCCGGCCAGGAGTCTGGCGTCGGGCATGGTGGTCCTCTCCTCGTGCTTGCGTGCGACGGCACGGCCATCGGCGGTTCTACCCGGGGTGGGCCCGCTGTATGCATGGGGCTTTCGACAGGCAACCGCGGGATCGAAGCGGCAATACTCCACTGGACGCCGCATCGACAGTCGCTGCGGTGCCCGACCAGGAGGAACAAGTGTCCACGAAGTTCTCGAACACGGACCACTACGATGCGACCCCGGACCAGATCATGGCCATGCTGTCCGACGCCGGGTACCCCGACGCCAAGTACAAGGACCTCGGGGATGTGTCGTTCACGGTGTCGGAGCACGAGGCCAGCGACAACGGTCTGAACGTGACGGTGGACCGGCAGGTCGCCTCCAACCTGCCCGATCTCGCCAAGAAGGCGCTCGGCGAGACCACGAAGATGAAGCAGACCGAGGTGTGGCGCAAGGACGGCGACAGTTATGTCGGCAACATGACCATCGAGGCGAGTCCCGTCACCATCACGGTGACCAACACCATCAAGCCCTCCGGCGACGGCTCCGACTGGACGTCGGACTTCGAGATCAAGGCCGGTGTCCCGTTGGTCGGCGGGAAGATCGAGAAGATGGTCATGGAGGAGACGAAGACCACCCTCCCCAAGGAGAAGACCTTCAACGACAACTGGCTCTCCAGCCACTGACCGCCCCCCAGGAGCGTCCGCCCCCGGTCCCGA
>CAIWTL010000450.1 GCA_903915555.1 uncultured Micrococcales bacterium
CCATGCCGATTCACTTCTAGCTCATGGCAGTCCCCGGCACGCCCATCGACGTCATCACCTAGTCCCCCGGGAGTACCTACCCGTTTGGACTACACCGGGTTGTCGGCGTGCTGCTGGAGATCTGGGGAAATGGCGAGGTCGGCTGGGCGAGGCGGTTGGCCATGCCGGGCGTCCACTCCCCTGGCGCCCAGGTGAAGCAGGCGACCTCGCGGGCCTGCGGGAATCCGCACATCGACCGGGCGAATTCCGGGGTTCGCACCTAGCATGACGCCAGACCGGTTGCCGTCGAGAAGGAACCCAGCCATGAACTCCAGCACGTCATGCTGCAATCCCAAGGAGCTCGCCAGCGCGAAGCTCGGCGCGGCCATGGCAAGCGCCCCCGACCAGGTCACCCCAGCGCACCACGGCGCCGCGAATATGGCTGGACCGACAGCGGATCTCCTCGTCGTGGGCGACATCGTGACCAATGACCCTGACGCGCCGACTGCCGAGGCCATGGCCATTTCGGGCGGTCGGATCATCGGCATCGGGTCGGCCTCCGACGTCGAAGGCCTGGTCACGGCATCGACGACCACCTTGAAGCCTGGTGGCTTCATCCTTCCCGGGCTGATCGACCCGCACATGCACATCTGGACGTCGCTGCTGACCTACCCCGACAACGACCTCGCTCACGAGTTGTGCCCCACTCTTGACGATGCCATGTCGGCCATTAAGGCGGCCGTCCTCAAGTCGCCCAAGGGCGAGCCAGTCTGCTTCAAGAACTTCGATCCGAGCCTCTATCCCGGCGAGCCGGTCCTCACTCGCGCCATGCTTGATCAGATCGCGCCCGACAATCCCGTCCTGGTGTGGAATGCCTCCGGCCATTTCATGTATGTCAACAGCCTCATGTTCCAAGCGGCCGGTATCACCGACCAGACTCCCGACCCGCCCGGAGGGACCTTCGAGCGGGCTGACGGCAAGATGACCGGCGTCGTGGGCGAGCCGCCCGCCGAGCAGTTGATCCTCAAGGGCCTGCCGCAACCGTCCATGGCCGACATCACGAAGTACATCCGCGAGATCCTCACCGCGTGCGCCGCGCAAGGCGTCACCTCGGTTCGCGAGGCGGCGACAGGCGCCCTGGCCGGGCCGAAGGAACTCGCGCTCCTGCACCAACTCAACGCCCAGGCGCGCTTTCCCGTGCGCGTGTCGACGGCGCAGTTCGCCGTGCTGCCCGGCAAGACACCCGTCGAGGTCGCGGCGATGTGGAAGGCGGCGGGAGTCACGCCCTTCAGTGGTGACGAGATGCTGCGAGCCGATGCCTGGAAGGTGGTCTCCGACGGTTCCAACCAGGGACGATCCGGCTACTTCCTGCAGCCCTATCTCGGTGAGGACAACGGCGGCAAGTCCGACTACACGCCCGAGACACTGCGCCAGGCACTCAAGGCCGGCCTCGACGACGGTTGGCAGGTCATGGTCCACACCAATGGCGATGCGGCCGTGGAATTCGTTCTCGAGGCCATGGAGGAGATCCTCCCCGCTTACGGCGAGCACGACTTGCGGCACCGCTTCGAGCACTGCTCG
>CAIWTL010000451.1 GCA_903915555.1 uncultured Micrococcales bacterium
ACTGCGGCCTCACCGGCTGCCTTCGACCTCCCGTAGGCCGACCGGGGCCCGACGTCGGCGTCCTCACGATAGGGAGAGGCGGCGTCACCGGGGAACACGTAGTCGGTGCTGACATGGACCAGTCGCACCCCGGGGCTGTCGGCCACGGCCGTCGCGATGATCCCCGGAGCCACACCGTTGACGAGCGTCGCGGTGTCCTCGTCGTCCTCCGCCGCATCCACGGCCGTGTAGGCCGCTGCATTGACCACGACACGGGCACCAGAGTCGGCCACCGCCCGTCGCACGGATTCCTCATCGGTGATGTCGACATCCGGCAGGTCGAGGGCCACCACTTCCTGATCCGCGAGGATGTCGCCCAGATCCCGCCCGAGTTGGCCTTTCGCGCCGAGGACCAGCCAGACCACGATCAGGCCTGCTTCAGGGGGCGCCACCACGACTCGTTGTCGCGGTACCACTCGACGGTATCCGCCAGGCCCTCCTCGAACGGGACCGCGGGGGCGTAGCCCAGCTCCTCGGAGATCTTGGTGATGTCGACCGAGTAGCGCAGATCGTGCCCCTTGCGGTCCTCGACCCGGTCGACGCTGTCCCAGTCCGCCCCCATGGCATCCAGCAACAGACCGGTGAGCTCCTTGTTGGTGAGCTCGGTGCCCCCACCGATGTTGTAGACCTCACCGGGCCTACCCCCGGCCAGGACCAGCTGGATCCCGTTGCAGTGGTCATCGACGTGCAACCAGTCACGGACGTTGAGTCCCTCGCCGTACAGCGGGACCTGGCGGTCATCCATGAGGTTGGTGACGAACAGCGGGATGACCTTCTCCGGGAACTGGTAGGCCCCGTAGTTGTTCGAGCAGCGCGTGATGCTCACATCCATCCCGAAGGTGCGGAAGTACGACCGGGCCAGGAGATCGGAACTGGCCTTGGACGCCGAGTACGGCGAGTTGGGCAGCAGCGGCCAGTCCTCGGTCCAGGAGCCTTCGGCGATGGACCCGTACACCTCGTCGGTGGACACGTGAACGAACTTCCCGACACCGGCGTCCAACGCCGCCTGGAGCAGTCGCTGTGTCCCAAGGACGTTGGTGTTCACGAACTCCGACGCCCCGGTGATCGAACGATCGACGTGTGACTCCGCAGCGAAGTGGACGACGGCATCCACGCCGGGCATCAGGTCCGCCAGGAGTTCCCCGTCGCAGATGTCACCCTTCACGAACGAATAGCGGGGCGACCCCGACACGGGAGCGAGGTTCTCCTCGTTGCCGGCGTAGGTCAACTTGTCGAGGACGACGACATCCGCGCCGGCGAGAGCAGGGTAGGTGTCGGTGAGGGCTCGACGGACGAAGTTGGAGCCGATGAAGCCGGCTCCCCCGGTCACCAACAGCCGCATGACGATTCCCCTTCGAAGAGCTGACGCAAAGCTCTCCCAGCGTACCCGCCGGGTCGGGGGCCCCCGACGCCGACGAGCTACGCGGACGTTCGGCATCAGCCGGCGGGGCGCCCCTCGATGGGTAGCCTTGCGCTCGTGACCAGTCGCGAGTCCACCGCCCCCGGGGTCCGGCGATGACGGACCACCTCGTCGCGGTGCGATCGCGGGACGAGGTGTTGACCGACCGCGACAATCCGGGAGGACCGCCCTTCACCGCGGTGGTCGCTGACGGTGCACACCTCCCCGCCGGCTTCCTCCCGGCCATCGAGGGCGTCCTGCGGGAAGCCGGCGGTGACACGTGCGTCTACGGCGACTTCCGGGTCGCGGGACAACGCATCGCCGTCGGGGAGTGGTCCGTCGAACGGTCCCGCTGGCAGCACTGGACGGGCCCGGTGATGGTTGTCCCCACGCACATGCTCTGCGAGGTGGCCGATCCCCTCATCGATCCTCCCCGCCTCAGTGGCGATGTTCGGTACCTACCGA
>CAIWTL010000452.1 GCA_903915555.1 uncultured Micrococcales bacterium
CCCGACATCGTGACCTGCCTGACCCCGTTCTTCGTGTCCCGGCAGGTGTTCGCGGGCGCCGGTCGTGTCGGACTCGGCCAGGACGGCGGCCACGACGGTTTCCAACTCAGTCAGCGGGCGGACTTCTTCGAGGTCGAGGTGGGTCTGGAGACCACCATCAAGCGCCCGATCATCAACACCCGAGACGAGCCACACGCCGACCCCGAGCAGTACCGGCGGCTGCACGTCATCGTCGGGGACGCCAACCTGTCCGAGACCGCCACCTACCTGAAGATGGGAACCACGGCCCTCGTCCTGTCCGCGCTCGAGGCGGGGGTCCTGAACGCGGATCTCATGCCCGTGCAGCCCGTCCGCGAGTTGCATGCCGTGTCGCACGATCCAGGGCTGACGCACCGCATCGAACTGCGGGACGGTCGATCCCTGACAGCCGTCGAACTCCAGTGGGAGTTCCATGAGTTGGCCGCCAAGCATGTCGCCGACACCCTGGGTGCGGACGTCGACGATCAGACCCAGGACGTGCTGGACCAGTGGGCAGAGGTCCTCGACGGGCTCGCAGCCGACCCGGGCGCCATGGCCGATCGGGTGGACTGGGTCGCGAAGAAGGCGCTGCTGGACGGCTACCGCCGACGCGACGGTCTGGAGTGGGGAGCCGCCCGACTCGAGTTGGTGGATCTGCAGTACAGCGACATCCGCCCCGACAAGGGCCTGGCCCACCGGTTGGAGGCCCGTGGCAGCCTGCGCCGCCTCACCACCGACGAGCAGGTGGCGCACGCCGTCGCGCACCCACCGGTGGACACCCGCGCGTGGTTCCGGGGGGAGTGTCTGCGCCGCTACGGCGACCACGTGGCCGCCGCGTCGTGGGACTCGGTCATCTTCGACCTACCGGACCGGCCGGCGCTGCAGCGGGTGCCGACGCTCGACCCGCTACGGGGAACCCGGGCGCACGTCGGTGACGTTCTGGACGGTGCAGCGACAGCGACCGATCTGGTCCGCCTGCTGGCCGGGGAGTGAGTGGCGCGGACAAACCCGTGCAGTGGGCGATCAGCGGTACTAGGGTCACAGGACAGCGGTGTGACCGCCCTGAGACCGAGGAGACACGGTGCCGACCCAGGAACGCCCCCAACCCTCCGACCGCTCCCGGCGTGACGAGGAGTCCGACGAGCCGGTAGGGCCGTCGCCGGCCACGGCAGAGCGCAAAGAGGCCCTCGACGACGACGTGGATGCCATCCTCGACGAGATCGACGACGTCCTGGAGGAGAACGCCGAGGAGTTCGTGCGCGGATTCGTGCAGAAGGGCGGCGAGTAGTGGAGAAGTCGCTGTCGTCGGCCTACCTGCGGGTGAGTGGTTCGTCCTTCGCCGCTTTCCTCGCCGAGGAGGCCACCGACCTTCTGCCCCCCACCGTCGCGTCCGGGACCGATCTGTCGTCGCTGGCGCCGCACGCCACGACGATCGTCGCCGCGACCTTCTCGGACGGAGTGGTCATCGCCGGCGACCGACGGGCCACGATGGGCAACGTCATCGCCCAACGCGATATCGAGAAGGTCTTCGCGGCCGATGACCACACCGGGGTGGGTATCGCGGGGAGCGCCGGGATCGCCGTCGAACTCGTGCGTCTGTACCAGGTCGAACTCGAACACTACGAGAAGATCGAGGGCACCCCGTTGTCCATGGACGGCAAGGCCAACCGACTGGCCACACTGCTGCGCGGCAACCTGGGCCTGGCCATGCAGGGACTCGCAGCCGTGCCACTGCTGGCCGGCTACGACACCGCCAGGAACCGCGGGCGGATCTTCTCCTATGACGTGACCGGAGGTCGCTACGAGGAACTCGACTTCCATGCCATCGGTTCCGGCTCCTACTTCGCCCGGGGATCCCTGAAGAAGCTCTTCGACCCGCGCCATGACCGGGAGGCGGCTGTCGCGACCGTCCTGCAGGCGCTCTACGACGCCGCCGACGACGATTCCGCGACTGGTGGACCGGACCTGTCGCGGCGCATCTTCCCGGTGGTGGCGGTCATCACGGCGGACGGCTTCGAGAGGGTCGACGAAGGCGAGATGAGCCGAGCGGTCGAGGCGATGGTGGCCGAACGCCATACCCGCCCCGACGGACCCCTCGCGCCCGTGGGGGGTGATGCCTGATGTCCATGCCCTTCTACGTCTCGCCCGAACAGATCATCAAGGACAAGGCCGACTTCGCCCGAAAGGGGATCGCTCGTGGCCGCAGCGTCGTGGTGATGGAGTACGACGGCGGCATCCTCTTCGTCGCCGAGAACCCGTCGCGCGCACTGCACAAGATCTCCGAGATCTACGACAGGATCGGGTTCGCGGCCGTCGGGAAATACAACGAGTTCGAGTCGCTGCGGGTTGCCGGCATCCGCCTCGCAGACATGCGCGGCTTCTCCTACGACCGCTCCGACGTGTCCGCGCGAAGTCTCGCGAATGCCTATGCGACCACGCTCGGCACCATTTTCACCGAGACCCAGAAGCCCTACGAGGTGGAGATCGTCGTGGCCGAGGTGGGGGACGACCGGGACGACGACCAGATGTACCGGTTGCGGTTCGACGGCTCTGTCGCCGACGAGAAGGGTTTCGTCGCGATGGGTGGGTCCTCGGAGGACCTGACGCAGATCCTGGCCGAGAACTGGCGCGTCGGGCTGACCCTGGAGGAGGCGCTGCGGGTCAGCGTCGACGGTCTCGGGACGACCGCGGCCGAACACCGGCGGCTGGCCCCCGACCAACTCGAGGTCGCGGTCCTGGACCGGGCACGACCACGCCGCAAGTTCAAACGCCTCACCACTGCTCAGGTCAGCGATATGCTGCCCGAAGCGGCGCCGGACCAACCCGACCCCGAGGCGACCATCGACGTCGGGATCCCGCCGACGGGCGAGGAGCGCGAGACGGAACCGGACAGCGGGGGTTGATCGGGTGGACAAGCGCATCTACGGCATCGAGACGGAGTACGGCGTCACCTGCACCTTCAACGGTCAGCGGCGTCTCAGCCCCGACGAAGTGGCGCGGTACCTCTTCCGCCGTGTGGTGTCGTGGGGCCGGTCGAGCAACGTCTTCCTGCGCAACGGATCGCGGTTGTACCTCGACGTCGGCAGCCATCCCGAGTACGCGACCGCGGAGTGCGACGACATCCGCGAACTGGTCATCCAGGATCGGGCCGGAGAGCGGATCCTCGAGGGTCTCCTCGTCGACGCCGAGCGTCGTCTCCGGGAAGAGGGCATCGCGGGCGACATCTACCTGTTCAAGAACAACACCGACTCCGCCGGGAACTCCTACGGATGCCACGAGAATTACCTCGTCGGCCGGGTGGGGGAGTTCGGACGGCTGGCCGATGCCCTCCTGCCGTTCCTCATCTCGCGGCAGATCGTGGTCGGTGCGGGCAAGGTGCTGCAGACGCCCCGGGGAGCGGTCTACTGCGTGAGCCAGCGAGCCGAACACGTGTGGGAGGGGATCTCCAGCGCCACGACCCGGTCGCGCCCCATCATCAACACCCGCGACGAGCCCCACGCCGACGCCGAGCGCTATCGGCGGCTCCACATCATCGTGGGTGACTCGAACATGAGCGAGACCACGACGATGCTCAAGGTCGCGTCGACCGATCTGGTGCTGCGGATGCTCGAGGAGGGGGGTTCCGTCCGGGACATGACGCTCGAGAACCCCATCCGGGCGATCCGCGAGATCAGTCATGACATCACCGGCAAGGCGAGCGTCAGGCTGGCCAATGGTCGTGAACTGTCCGCGCTGGACATCCAGTGGGAGTACTTCACGCGGGCCGAGGCTTTCGCCGTACGCAGCGGCATGGCCGAGCGCCCCGTCTACGCGCGCTCCCTCGACCTGTGGCGCCGCACCCTCGAGGCGGTCGAGTCGCAGAACTACGACCTCGTCAAGGGCGAGATCGACTGGCTCATCAAGTGGAACCTGATCGAGCGCTACATGGCGCGGAACTCGGTCAGCCTGTCGAGTCCCAAGATCGCGATGCTCGATCTCGCCTACCACGACATCTCCCGGGACAGAGGGCTGTACTACCGACTCGCCGCGAGGGGTGGTGTCGCCCGCGTGGCCGACGATGTCGAGGTGTTCGAGGCGAAGTCGGTCCCACCCCAGACCACGCGCGCCCGACTGCGCGGCGATTTCATCCGGCGCGCGCAGGAACGCAGGCGGGACTACACAGTCGACTGGGTGCACCTGAAACTCAATGACCAGGCGCAGCGGACGGTCCTGTGCAAGGATCCCTTCCGCTCCGTCGACGAGCGTGTGGACCGCCTGATCGAAGGGATGTAGCCGTGCTGGGTGGAATCGAGTTCGGTGGCACCAAGACCGTCTGTGTCGTCGGTGAGCGCGGCCACGTGCTCGACGAGGTCAGATTCCCCACCGGCGACGACCCGGCGGCCAACTTGGCCCGGTGTGCCGACTTCTTCCGCTCCCACGGCGCGCTGGAAGGCCTCGGTGTCGGGGCATTCGGCCCGTGCGACCCCGACCCCCGGTCCGCCACGTACGGGACGATCACGACGACGCCGAAGCCCGGGTGGGCAGGTACCGATGTCCTGGGCTCCCTCGCCGCGGCCCTGCCGGGGACCGTCCTCGCCTTCGACACCGACGTCAACGTCGCCGCCCTCGGTGAACTCGTGCACGGCGCCGGACGTGGACTGCACTCGCTCGTGTATCTCACCATCGGGACAGGAATCGGTGGGGGCCTCGTCGCCGACGGTCGACTCGTCCATGGCCTGGTGCATCCGGAGATGGGACACATCAGACTCCCACGCCCCCCTGCGGAGTCGGCGCGCTTCCCCGGCATCTGCCCGTTCCACGGAGACTGCTTCGAGGGCGTCGCCGCCGGTCCCGCGCTGGAGGCGCGGTGGGGCAGTCCTGCCCAGGACATCGGTGTCGACGATCCGCGGCATGCTGCGATGTGGGAACTCGAGGCCCGCTACCTCGCCGCCGCGCTGCACGCCTACGTCTGCATCGTGTCGCCCCAGCGCATCGTGGTCGGGGGCGGTGTGGGGGAGAACGACGAACTGCTCATGCGGACGCGTCCGCTGCTGCGGGAGTCCTTGGCCGGATACGTGGACCACCTTGCGGTCAACCGCCCGGACTTCGTCGTGACGCCGGCTCTGGGGAACCGGTCAGGGGCGATCGGGGCCCTCGAACTCGCCTACCGCGCGGTCGTGGAGGCGGCGCTTCCCGATCAGCGCGGCACGCCGACACGGGGACACCTCTCCGACCCGGTGGCAGACTGACCTGCCATGTCCGATGTGCTGGTGGTGGGACCCGTCTTCGCTCCCCGTCTGTGGGGTGGGCACACGCTGCGGGAGTGGTTCGGTGACGCCGTACCCCCCGAGACGATCGGTGAGGCCTGGGTGGTGTCCGGCATGCCGGACGTCTCCGGCCCCGTTGTTGCGGGTCCCGGTGCCGGGGGGACCCTTGCGGACGCGTGGCGCGACGGGATGGTGACCGGCGAACCCCGCACGGACGACTTCCCCATCCTGTGCAAGATCCTCGACCCCGCCGACTGGCTCTCCGTCCAGGTGCACCCCGACGACGACCAGGCGCGGCGCCTCGAGGGCGAGCCGCGGGGCAAGGCGGAATGCTGGTATGTGCTGGCCGCCGAACCCGGTGCGGAACTGATCATGGGGCACCGGGCTGCGGATGGCGACGCGTTGCGTGCCGACCTGCGGGCGGGACGGTTGATGGACCAACTCATCCGCACGCCGGTCGAGGCCGGGTCCTTCTTCATGGTCCCGGCGGGCTGTGTGCATGCCGTGGGCCCGGGAATGCTGGTCTACGAGGTGCAACAGAGCAGCGACATCACCTACCGCCTCTATGACTTCGACCGGGTCGGCGCCGACGGTCGCCCCCGCGATCTGCATGTCGATCGGGGATTCGAGGTCGTGGCTCCCTACGACCCGACCGCGAGCATCACGGCCGGCGAGCCGTACCGGGTCCCCGGCGGGACCCGGCGCGACCTCGTGGCCAACGACTTCTTCGCGGTCACGCACTGGAGCGTGGACGGCACCGTGGACCTCACGGCGACGGACTACCGGGTCGTCACCGTCGTGGCCGGACACGGCCGGCTCGTCGACCCGAGCGGTGAGACCGTGGTGGGGCGGGGAAGCAGCATCGTCATCCCGCGGGGCCGCACGGCCCAGATGACGGGTGACGTCGATTTCCTCACGACAGACCCGGGTGCCACCCTTCCCGGATGATGCGCGTCGGCGACGGTAAGGTACTGGCCATGCGTAAGTTCCTGATCGCCCCCGCTGCGTCGATTCTCCTCCTCGCCGGCTGCGCCTCCAACACGACGGCCGAGAACACCAACACGGCAGCCCCGGACATCCCGGTCTGCAGTTTCGACAAGACCGTCGACGGCGTCACGGCCATCCAGCAGGCGGGGTCCGATCCGGAACTCACCGTCGGGCAGGACGCGGTTCCGCCGAAGCAGCTGGTTGCTGAGGACCTCTGTGCGGGTGAGGGTGTCGCGGCGACGGCTGCCGACACCGTCACCGTCGACTATGTCGGGGTGGGGTACAAGAGCCGCAAGGTCTTCGACTCCTCCTACACCCGTGGCCAGCCGGCGACGTTCCCCCTCAGCGGGGTCATCCCCGGATGGACCGAAGGGGTGGCCGGCATGAAGCCCGGGGGTGCTCGGCTTCTGTTGATCCCGGCTGATCTGGCCTACGGCGCCGCCGGCACTCCGGACGGATCGATCGCGCCGAACGAGGCCCTCGCCTTCATCGTCGAGATGGATTCGATCGGTACACCATCGATCTCGTCGGTTCCCACTCCCTGACCTACGGATTCCGTGGAGCGAGGGCTGGCCAAGCGGCTCTTCGCGCAGATCGGGCAAATCGGGTGCGGACAAATACCCGATTCGCACACTTGCTGTGGGCGTGTCCGTCCCGAACGGAGTAACGAGGCCGTCCCCAGTGGGCAACCCACCGGGTGGCGCAGCATGCTTCCGATCATCAGGTGTGCAGCCCACCTGGGAAGGAGGCGAGGTCATGACGACGATCAAGGCCACGTGCCCCACCTGCGGCGACATCGACCTCAAGCCGAGGGACATCCACGTCGTCGTCGCCCCGGCGGCCGGATGGGCGACCTACTCCTTCGTATGTCCTTCCTGCGAGGACGACGTCACCAAGAGCGCCGACGACGAGGTGGTCACGTTGCTGCGGGGAGCCGGTGTCACAGTCGAGCGTGTCCACGTCCCGGCAGAGGCCCTCGAACTCCATCTCGGTCCACCTATCGACGCCGACGACCTGATCGACTTCGGGCTCACGCTGGCTGCGGCCGACGCCCTGGTCGAGGTTCTGTCGGCCGAGTCGGCAGGACGCTGATCCCCGCCCCCGGCTCCGGAAGGGTTTAGGCTGGGGCCGTGCCATGTGGGTGCGATGCCGTCCGGCGCTGCACGAGATGGCAGCGAGAGATGAGGGTCTGATGCGTTTTCCGCAGGGTGCCGAGTGGCTGATCATCCTGGTCCTGATCCTGTTGTTGTTCGGCGCCAAGCGGCTTCCTGACATGGCCCGCAGTCTGGGCCGGTCGGCGAGGATCCTAAAGTCCGAGACCAAGGGCCTTCACGACGACAGCGCCGGCGGTGAGACCGGTGCGCAGCCCCAGACCCCCGCCCTGCCCGCTGCGCAGTCCCCGGCGACCTCGGCTCCTCCCGCGCCGCCCGCCGCTCAGCCCGCACCGGCACCCGCGCCGCCCGCCGCTCAGCCGGCACCGGGTGAGGGCACGCCACCTGGTTCCTGACCGCCATGCAACGGCGTCACACCGCCCCCGACGGCACGATGCCGTTGACGGACCACCTGGCGGAGCTCCGCAACCGCCTCTTCAAGTCCGTCCTTGCCATCACGCTCGGATCAGTGGTGGCGTGGTTCTTCTACCCCGCCATCTTCGACTTCATCGCCGCCCCATTCGTGGCAGTCATCGAGGAGGCGCGGGCGAACGGTCAGGACGTGCAACTCGCACTCACGGGTGTGGTCGATCCCTTCGTCCTGCAACTTCAGGTGACAGTCGTCGCCGGCATCCTTGTTTCCTCTCCGGTGTGGGTCTATCAGGTATGGCGCTTCATCACTCCCGGCCTGCACCGCAACGAGCGCCGCTGGTCCTTGGTAGTGGTCCTCACTGCGACGCCGCTCTTCCTCGCCGGCGCCGCCCTGGCGTACACCTTCATGCCCCAGGCCTTGGGTTTCCTCCTTGGCTTCACACCGCAGAACGTCAGCAACATCGTGGACGTCTCGCGGTACGTGAGCTTCTTCCTCAATACCGTCATCGTCTTCGGTATCGGGTTCCTGCTGCCCCTCTTCGCGTTGCTGCTCAACCTCGCGGGGGTGGTCCCGGCGAAGGCCCTCATCGGCGCCTGGCGCTGGATCCTGCTGGGCACCATCGTGTTCGCCGCGGTGGCGACCCCGGACGGCAATCCCTTCACCATGTTGATGCTGGCCCTGCCGATCATGCTGCTCCTGCTCGTCGTCATGGCGATCGCATGGCTCCATGACCGGCGCAAGGGTTCCGACCCGCTCGAGGCGCTCGGGGACGACGAGATGTCCGACATCGATGACCCCACTCCGATCGAATGATCTAGGGTGACGTCCATGC
The DNA here is from genome assembly GCA_903915555.1 of uncultured Micrococcales bacterium. Taxonomy (GTDB): domain Bacteria; phylum Actinomycetota; class Actinomycetes; order S36-B12; genus CAIWTL01. The sequence continues at coordinate 8,608 of CAIWTL010000452.1, forward strand.
CAATCACCGTCGGGGTCATCGTGAATCCCACTGCGGGCAAGGGGAAGGGTCGCAAGTCCGCCCAGGAGCTCGCCGAACTACTCCACCGCAAGGGGATCGATGCGGTCCTCCTGGTCGCGGGCTCCGCCGACGAGGCCCTGTCCATGGCCCGGAAGGCCGTCGCCGACGGCGTCGATGCGATCGTCGCGGCGGGCGGTGACGGCACCATCAACCTCGGCGTCCAGGCCGTCGCGGGAACCGACACCCCGTTGGCCGTCATTCCGGCGGGTACCGGGAACGACAACGCCCGCATGTTGGGTCTTCCCCTCGACGATCTGGACGCATGCGTCGATGTCATCGCCGACCTCACCGTGCGGTCCCTCGACCTCGGCCACGTGACGTGTGCGGACGGCTCGGAGAGGTGGTTCCTCGGCGTGTTGTCGAGCGGCTTCGACTCCAACGTCAACGAGCGCGCCAACCGGATGCGCTGGCCCAAGGGTGAGGCCCGTTACATGGTCGGCATCGTGGCGGAGCTCGGAACGTTCAAGCCCGTGCCGTACCGCGTCACGATCGACGGTGAGGAACTGAGTGGCACCGGCATGCTGGTGGCCGTGGGCAACGGGACGTCGTACGGCGGCGGCATGCGCGTGTGTGAAGGGGCCCGACCCGACGACGGCGAGTTCACCCTCACGTGGCTCCACGAGGTCGGCAAGATCGAGTTCCTGCGCGTGTTCCCCTCGGTGTACAAGGGAACACACGTCGACCATCACTCGGTGTCCCAGCACAATGGGGTGCATATCACCCTCGAGGCCCCCGACCAGGTCGTGTACGCGGACGGGGAACGGATCGGTCCGCTGCCCGCCCAGATCGACCTGCACCCCAGCGCGCTCCGAGTCATCGTGCCGGCTGGGAGTCCCCTGGGTCTGTGAGGCTGCCCGGTGCGGTCTGGTGTTTCGCGTGCTTGCAGACTGGATCATGGTCTTCGGGTGGGTGAGGTAAGTCGTTCACTGTCGACCCTGCAGGAGACCGCTGCGCGCGGTGCGCGCCGTGCCGCTGGTGGCGGCGCCTCCTGTGGTGGACCCCAGGTCACGCCGCATCGCGTGAGATAGAGGATTAGTGTGCCAAAGAGGATCGAAAGGAAGCCCCCATGTTGCTCTGGCCCAGCTCGCCGTACATGACCGTCCGCCGCATCGCAGTCGGTGCCTGTGTTCTCGCAGCCATGTCAGGTTCGTTGACCATGACATCGGCCGCCCGAGCGGATGTCTACTGGTCGGGGGAAAGGTTCATCGGCCAGGCCCGGAATGACGGCTCCTCGCCCGATCCCACCTTCGTCCGGCGGAGCCTGGATGCAACCGCACTCGCGGCCGACCGTTCGCATCTGTACTGGAACAACGGTGAGGCGTCCGACCGGATCGGCAGTATCGGCCGATCAAGACTCAACGGGACACGCGCCACGATCTTCGTTCCCAAGGTTAAGCAGCCGCAGGGCGTGGCCGTGGACTCCACGCACGTCTACTGGACGACCAATGCGGGGTCCATCGGACGAGCGACTACGGCTGCTCGTCCGAACAACCGTCAGATCGATCGGTCCTTCATCACGGGCCTTGACGAGCCGTCAGGCATCGCCGTGGATTCGCGGCACCTCTACTGGAGCGAAGGCACGAGCATCGCGCGCGCGAACCTCGACGGCACGAATGTCGATCATTCGTTCATCAGCGGACTGAACGGGCCTTTGTTCTCCATCGCAGTCACCAAGAGTCACCTGTACTGGACAGAACGCGGGGCGGATCGGACCTCAACAGTGGCGCGCGCCCGGAAGAACGGGACACGCGTCGACCACGGGTTCGTCCCGGGGATCGCGGGCAACGCGACGAGCGTGGCGGCCAGCCGGTCGCACATCTACTGGTCGGTTCCCGGGGTTTTCAAGCCCGCGACCCGCGCTCTCGGACGTGCGCGGCTCGACGGCACTCGGGTGAACTACGAGTTGATCTCCGGCGCAGACCTTGTGCCGAGTAGTTCGGCGACCGTGCTCACCGGTCTGGTGGTGAGTCGGAAGTCCGTACCCGCCCGCCGCTAGGCACCTCTGGCGCGGCACATGGCTGCTTTTGCCGCTCGTTGCTCTCTCGCGGCCGATGTCGCTGGCGGCGCGACATTCAGGTTATTGCCGTAGACCGGTGCACACGGCTGGTCGGCCTACGTGACCAGGCCGGAGGTCGATCTGTCCTGCGGCGCGTCGCATGATCGTGCTGCAGGACAGTGCACCGGGAGTCCGAGGCGAGGCGGGCACTAGGCTGCGGGCATGAGCAGCCCCGCTGAGCGGTATGCGGCCGCGCGGCGGCGTGCCCAGGCCACCGGGCTGGTGAGTTTCCAGGAGCACTACCCCTTCCCGCTGGATCCGTTCCAGGTGGCCGCGTGTGAGGCACTCGCCGACGGCCGCGGCGTGCTCGTGGCAGCGCCCACCGGGGCCGGCAAGACGGTGGTCGGGGAGTTCGCGGTGCACCTGGCCCTGGAGGCGGGGACGTCGTGCTTCTACACGACCCCCATCAAGGCCCTGTCCAATCAGAAGTACAACGACCTCGTGGAACGGTACGGTCCTGAGCGCGTCGGTCTGCTCACCGGGGACAACAGCATCAACTCAGACGCCCCTGTCGTGGTGATGACGACCGAGGTCCTGCGCAACATGATCTACGCCGGGTCCTCGTCGCTGGAGAACCTGTCCCATGTCGTCATGGATGAGGTCCACTACTTGGCCGACCGGTCACGGGGCGCGGTGTGGGAGGAGGTCCTGATCCACCTGCCGGAGCGCGTGACGGTCGCTGCTCTGTCGGCAACCGTGTCGAACGCCGAGGAGTTCGGGCACTGGCTGGGAACAGTGCGGGGAGACACCGACGTGATCGTCGAGGAGCACCGGCCGGTCCCGCTGTGGCAACAGGTGCTCGTCGGTCAGCACCTGCACGACCTCTTCGTCGATGATGACCAGAGGCAGGTGAATCCCGAGCTTCTCCACCGTGCGCAGGACGACGCCCGCATGGAACGGATGCAGCGGGGGAGGGGTCGCCCACCGCGGGGAGGCAGACGGCCGAGGCGCGACGACCGGGTGTCACGCCCCGGCTATGTGCGGCGACTCGATCAGGCGGGACTGCTGCCCGCGATCTCGTTCATCTTCAGCAGGGCCGGCTGCGACGCCGCTGTCGACCAGTGCATGCAGGGGGGTATCAGACTCACCGACGAGGCCGAACGCGCCGAGATCCGGGCCTACGCAGAGGCCGCTTGCGCCCGCATCGACCCACGGGACCTCGATGCTCTCGGCTACGACTCCTGGCTCTCGGCGCTGGAACGGGGTGTCGCCGCCCATCACGCCGGCATGGTTCCCATGTTCAAGGAGGTCGTGGAAGCGCTCTTCCAGCGTGGGCTCGTCCGCATGGTCTTCGCGACCGAGACCCTCGCCCTGGGGATCAACATGCCGGCCAGAAGCGTCGTCTTGGAGAAACTCGTCAAGTGGAACGGCGAGACGCACGTCGATCTCACACCGGGTGAATACACGCAGTTGACCGGCCGCGCCGGCCGACGTGGGATCGACGTCGAGGGTCACGCCGTCGTCGTCTGGCACCGGGGTCTCGACCCCCGGGAGCTCGCCGGCCTCGCCTCGACCCGGACCTACCCGTTGCGATCGAGTTTCCGGCCGTCCTACAACATGGCCGTCAACCTGGTCGCCACGACCGGTCGAGAGCGTGCCACGGCGTTGCTCGAGAGTTCGTTCGCGCAATACCAGGCCGATGCCTCCATCGTGAACCTCGCCACCGAGATCCGGCGCAACGACGATGCACTCATTGGCTACCGAGAGGCGATGGAGTGCCACCTGGGTGATTTCGCCGAGTACGCGCAGCTCCGGGATGAACTCAACTCCCTCGAGCGCGACGGGGAACGCCGCTCACGCGCAGAGCGACGGGATCGCGCGGTGCGGTCCCTGCGTGACCTGCGGCGTGGGGATGTCGTTCGGGTGGCCGGCGGACGACGATCCGGCCCCGCGGTGGTGGTCGAGGCTGCGACGAGTGACGAGAGCGTCGATCCGCGGCTCGTCGCCGTCGACCTGGACCGGCGGGTGAGGCGCCTCAGCCTCGCCGACTTCCCGGACGGCGCCACGGCTCTGGGGAAGGTCAAGGTCGCCAAGGACTTCCACCTGAGATCCACAGCGGCACGCCAGCAGGTGGCCGACCGGTTGCGGGAGGTCGCCCGGGATCTGCCGGACAAGGTGCGGCCCGTCGGTGGTGCCCGCCCCACCGACGACCGGATCGCCGATCTTCGCGCCCGCCTGCGCAGCCACCCCTGCCACGGGTGCGATGACCGCGAGGCGCACGCCCGCTGGGGGGAGCGCTTCCACAAGTTGCAGCGGCGCACAGACAACCTGCGCCGCCGCGTCGAGAACCGAACAGCGACAATCGCCCGCCAGTTCGACCGGATCTGCGCACTGCTGGAGTCGTTGGGCTACCTGACCGACGGGGGGGACGTGGTCACGCCGGCCGGTCGGGCGTTGGGACGCATCTACGGCGATGCGGACCTTGTCGTCGCGGAGTCCCTGAGAGCGGGCATCCTCGACGAACTGTCGGCGGTGGACCTCGCTGCTGTGTGCGCTGTCGTCGTCTATGAGTCGCGGGGGAAGGACGACGGCAGTCCCCTGCGCCTTCCTTCCGGCGCTGCCGGCAGCGCGATCGACCGACTCCTCCGGATCTGGGAACGCCTGTCGCAACTCGAGACGGAATACGGTGTTCGGACGCTGCCGGATCCCGACCTCGGACTCGCGTGGCCCATGCTGCGATGGGCGCAAGGGCAGTCGCTGGACTCGGTCCTGTGGGAGTCGGACATGACAGCGGGCGACTTCGTCCGCTGGTCCAAGCAGGTCATCGACCTACTCGGACAGATCGCCGTCGCCGCCGGGGACCGTCCGGTGGCCCACCAGGCCCGTGTCGCCGCCGACCTGGTCGACCGGGGTGTTGTCGCCTACTCCTCGGTCCGGGAGTGAGGGTCGGTCGCCTCCCGTCAGGTGCTCGGGCTGTGACGGGGAGTCTCTGCTAGCGTCGGGCTGCCACCGCACAGCAAGGGGAGCCATGCGCGCCATCATCTCGGGCGGCATCGCCGCCGCCATCGTCGTCGGATCGTGGACCGTCCCGGCGTCGGCCGTCGAGGGTTCCGGCGATGACACCACCGTGGTTACTGCCACGTCGGCGAAGAAGAAGAAGAGCGTCTTCGCCGGAAGCCCGCCGCGCTGGGTCCAGGCCCCCTACCTCAAGAAGCGCGGCAAGCGGATCGTGGTGACCGGCAGCGTGTTGGTCGACCCCGTCGTGCCCCGGATCCACCGTGGCCGCACTGATCGACTGCGCGCCGAACTCGTCATCGGCAAGGCGGGGGTGTCGACGCCACGCAAGCCACGGGCATTGTCGGTGCTGCCCGCGAAGGACCTCCTGGTGGCCCGTAGTCAGACCGTCCGCGTCCGCAAGCGTGGTGTCGAACGCATCTCGTTCCGGCTGAGCCCGGCGTCCAGCAAGAAACTGAGCAAGCGCAACCACCGCCGCCAGGTGGCCACGGTCGGGATGTCGGTGACCCATTGGAAGGACACCTACAAGGCCCCGCGGCCCCGCTACGGCATCGGCCAGTGGAACGGGACGTCTCTCGTGCGCCGCCCGCTCACCCGATCCCAGACGCGCACCCGCGTCGCACAGCTGAAACGGCAGTGGCGCATCGATCGCGGTCACGTCCGGCAGCCCGACGTGAACGTCAAGGCGCAGTGGAACGGTCAGTCGCCCATGTACAACACGCTCTACCTGACCA
>CAIWTL010000453.1 GCA_903915555.1 uncultured Micrococcales bacterium
ACCTCGTAGAGGGCGGCGGAGGAGGCATATGTGGAGATGTGGCCGCCGACGCCGATACCGGGCCGCTGCGCGCGGTGCACCATGATCGCGGCGTTCCACCGGATGTAGGCACGGATTCTCCGCTCGATGTCCTCGTCGCCGGGGAACGCGGGCTCACGATCAGGGTGGATGCTGTTGATGTAGTCGGTACTGCGCAGGATCGGTATCCCGATGTTGCGTTCGGCGGCACGCCGCATGAGGGACAGCATCAGGAAGCGGGCGCGAGTCGGTCCGATCTGGTCGACGAGACCGTCCAGGGACTCCAGCCACTCCTGGGTCTCCTCCGGGTCGGTGTCGACGTACTGGCCGGGCAGGCCTCCCGCCATCAGGGGGGGAAGGTGGGGTGTGCTCACTGGCCTCAGTCCTTCGATCGGATTCACCCCATCCCACTATCGACTGGGGTGGCGGTGCAACCCCAGGCAACCATGTCTTTCGTCTTCCCGGTCCGAGCCGGGAACGGCGTCGGGTGGCCTCGACTGGTTGGTAGGGGCCGGTTCGAGATCGGTGCATCAAGGCGAAAGAGGTTGCGAATCCGCGTGCGGCCTAGTGGACTACACGCATGCAGTGTTTCGCTGACCGGAACAGTCCGGCGGGGGTCATGTGACGACCATGCGTTCCGATCGAGTCCTCGGCATCGCGTCCGGGTCGGTCATCCAGATCAGGGGCTGGGATGACGACTGCGACGAGTCCCTGCGTGCTGCCATCACCGATGCCTCGGGCGCCGACCCCGTGGACGACGACTACGACGACGTTGTGGACGTGGTCGTGCTGTGGTGGCGGGAGGACGACGGCGACCTGATCGACGGCTTCCTCGATGCCGTACCGATGCTCGCCGACAAGGGATCCATCTGGCTCATCACCCCCAAGCCGGGGCGGGACGGTCACGTCGAGCCCGAGGACATCTCCGAGGCTGCCCCGACCGCCGGCCTGCGCGTGACCGGGACGATCAGTGCCGCGCCGGACTGGAACGGCACCCGGCTCGTGCCGAGGTCCTGACACCCCCGCGTTGCAACTCGCCCACAGGCAGGTACCGTGATCGCGTCACCGAGTACCCATGGAGCCCCAATGAGCCTGCAGGTCGGCCAACCCGCCCCCGACTTCGATCTTCCCTCGTCGACCGGCGAGCGGGTCACGCTGTCGGGATTGCGTGGTCAGAACGTCGTGGTGATGTTCTTCCCCTTCGCCTTCACCGGCATCTGCACCGGAGAGGTCTGTGCCCTCAGCGAGGGACTCGGGGCGTTCGGCGACCTCGATGCTGCCGTGGTGAGTATCTCGTGTGACGCCACGCCCACCCTCACCCGGTTCGCGGAGCAGGAGGGTCTGAGTTACCCCCTGCTCTCCGACTTCTGGCCGCACGGTGAGGTGTCGCGGGCGTACGGGGTCTTCCTCGACCACATCGGGGCAGCCAATCGCGGAACGTTCATCGTCGACCGTGAGGGGAATCTCGCGTGGTCCGTGGTGACCGCGCTCGGTGAGCCCCGTGATCCCGCCGAATACACGAAGGTCCTTCAGGGCCTCGCCTGAGTCCTGCCCGCGACCTGTACCCTCGGGTTTCCGGGCGCATAGCTCAGTTGGTCAGAGCGCCTGCCTTACAAGCAGGATGTCGGGAGTTCAAGTCTCTCTGCGCCCACTGGAGTTCCAGTGCTCACGCGGGCGCCAACCGGCTGGTGGCGGGTCTCGTGAACCAATCCGCCCACCGGAGTTTCGCTGCATGCGCGTAGCGGCCCGGAACGGTGCGCAGCGTTGCCAGCAGCAGGGGGGTCAGGTGATCCAGGGTCAGTCCGGTCTTGGGTACCTGACGGCCGCCGGGGGCATCGATGAGTGCCACATGTCGAGGAACGAACCCGAAGCCCTCGTACAGCGCCAGCAGCGAGTCGTGAACAGAGGAGACCAGCACCCGTCGGCCGCGGTGGGCGACGATGAGTCCGAGGATGGACAACCACATCCGGTTGCCGACCAGCGTGCGTCGGGCCCGTGGTTCCATCCATACACACGTGAGTTCGTAGGGACCACCGCTGTTGGCGGGCGTCAGTATGTCGGCGGCCACAGTGTCG
>CAIWTL010000454.1 GCA_903915555.1 uncultured Micrococcales bacterium
CATCCGGGCCGGTCGGCTGGTCGGCCCGGTCCGGGACGTCGCCTACCAGGGGTCCACGCCGTCCTTCTGGCGATCACTGGTGGCAGTGGGCGGCCCGGAGAGCTATCACCTCGGCGGTGCGCTCAACTGCGGGAAGGGCCAACCCGGTCAGGTGGCGCCGGTCTCCCACGGCTGCCCCCCGGCGGTCTTCGACGGGGTGAATGTCCTCAACAGCGCACATGAGGCCGCGTCATGTTGACGCCCCAGGAGATCGCGGAGCGCGCGCTCGGACACGCATCGGGGCCGGGACAACTCGCCGTGATCGTCACCCAGACATCCCAGGTCAACCTGCGCTGGGCGGCCAACACCACCACCACGAACGGCGCGCTCTCGGGGACGCAGGTCGACATCGTCGCCATGGACCGCGGGACCGCCACGGTCTCCGGGCAGGTCCGCAGTCCCGACGACGTCACCTCGCTGGTCGACCGGGCCCGGGCCGCCGCCGCCGATGCGCCACCGGTCGAGGACAGCCGCCCGCTGCCGTCCCCGCAGGGGGCCGCTGTCGACTGGGCCGACGAACCCGGCGCGGCCTCACCGGAGGACCTGCGTCGACTGGCCCAGGGGCTCGCGGGCGCATTCACCGACGCGCACGGCCTCACGCACTCCGGATACGCCGAGCGTGACGTCACCACCACGTATCTGGCGACCACGACGGGGACCGTCCTGCGTCACGAGCAGGTACAGGGCAGGGCCGAGTTCACTGCGCGGGCCGACGATGGCCGACGTTCGGCGTGGGAGGGGTTCGCGGACCCCGATCTGGACGTCGATGTCGAGTCGGTCATGGCGCGACTTCGGGAATCCCTGGCCGTCCAGCGGCGGCCGATCCGCGTTCCCGCAGGACCCCAGACCGTGATCCTGTCCCCCAGCGCGACGGCCGATCTGATGGTCGACCTGTACTACTCCGCCGATGCCCGGTCGGCGTTGGAGGGCCGCAGTGTCTTCGCGGGACCCGAAGGACCGCGCCTCGGCGACGTCCTCGGTCACGGGGTCACTCTCAGCAGCGACCCGCAGCACACCGGTCCCGGGATGCGCTGCGCGCCGTTCGAGTACGCTGCGGCCTCCTCGGACTCGACCTCCGTGTTCGACAACGGGCTGCCGCTGACCCGCACCGAATGGGTCGCAGACGGCCGGTTGGCGAACCTCATCAGCACGCGGCACACCTCGACGGCCCTCGGACGCCCCGTGACACCGGGTATCGACAACCTCGAACTGTCGATGGCGGCCGGCCATGGGTCCGTGGCCGACCTCATCTCGAGGACCGAACGGGGGCTGCTCATCACGTGCCTCTGGTACAACCGTGTGGTCGACCCCCAGACCCTTCTTCTCACCGGGCTCACGCGGGACGGTGTCTACGTGGTGCGTGACGGCGCTCTCGTGGGGGCGGCCGGCAACTTCCGATACAACGAATCGCCGGTTTCCCTCCTCGGCCGTATCCTTGACGCGAGTGATCCGGAGCGGACGCTCCCCCGGGAGATGGGCGACTATTTCAACCGGGTGAGAATGCCGGCCCTGGTCACAGCGGAGTTCAACCTGTCGACCGCGAGTGAGGCCCACTGATGTCGCTTCCCACCCCAGCCGGCGACAGTCGACCGGTCATCCGCCGTGGGGACACCGAGGTCCACAGCGTCACCTTCGCCAAGACCCCGCTCAGTGAGGAGCAGAAGGCACGCACCAAGCGCTACCTCATCTCGATGTCCATCCGGGTGGCGTGTTTTCTGGGTGTCATGGTGACGTCGGGATGGGTCCGCTGGGCCATGCTCGTCGGCGCCGTGGCACTCCCCTACATCGCCGTCGTGATGGCGAACGCAGGACGCGAGTCCGATGTCGACGAGGGTCCTGCGGACATCACGCCTCAGCAGTTCACCGCCATCGAGGGGCCCCGGCCGGGCATCGGCACCTGACCGGTCCGCGTAGGCTGGTGCCGTGTTCTCCCTGCTGCGGACCCGTCGCTGGCAGGCCTTCACCGCCGCCGCGGTCGTCGCGATCATCGCCTTCGGCCTGTTGAGTCTGTGGCAGTGGCACCGGGCAGAGGAGAAGCGGCAGGACTTCGCTGCGGTGGAGTCGGCGCTGCGCGCTCCCCCGCTCCCCGCCGACCAGGTCGCCGACCCGGCGGAGTGGCAGGCGGTGGACGCGAGCGGTCGCTACGTCCCCGAGCAGCAGTACCTCGTCCGCAACCAACCGCAGGACGGCCGCAACGGGTACTGGGTCGTCACC
>CAIWTL010000455.1 GCA_903915555.1 uncultured Micrococcales bacterium
AGACGGGTGTCCTCGATCTCGACCTGGACGTTCGGCCCGGGGAGATCTTCGGCTTCCTCGGCCCCAACGGATCCGGGAAGACCACGACGATCCGACTTCTGCTGGGACTCCTCCGTCCCACACGTGGGGTGGCGGAGGTCATGGGACGGAGTGTGGCTTCCGCCGGCGTTGCCGCCCGGTCGCTGACGGGGTATCTCCCGGGGGACCTGGCGACCTACGAGCGCATGCGCGGCCGGCAGTTCCTCGCCTATCTCGCCGAACTGCGCGGCGGTGTCCCCGCCGGACGGTACGAGGAGCTCGCGGAGCGGTTCCGCGTCGACCTGAGCCGGCGCCTGCGGGAGCTGTCGAAGGGGAACCGTCAGAAGGTGGGCGTGATCCAGGCATTCATGCACCGTCCACCACTGTTGGTCCTCGACGAGCCGACGTCGGGTCTGGACCCCCTCGTCCAGGAGGAGTTCGCTCAGCTCGTGCGCGAGACGGTGTCGCAGGGCTCGACGGTGTTCCTGTCCTCGCACATCCTCAGCGAGGTCGAGGACCTGGCGGACCGAGTGGGCATCCTGGACGAGGGACGTCTGCTCCTGGTGGACAGCGTCGACGGGTTGCGGGAACGAGCGCCGCGACGCATCGAGATGGACTTCCCTGCCACTCCACCGGAGGCGATCGGCCACGCCGACGGCGTGGTGTCCTGTCGGACCCGGGGGGCCACCGCGTACTGCCTGGTGCGGGGCGGCATCGGACCCCTGCTGAAGACCGCGGTCGACCACGGCGTCGTGGACCTGCACACCCACGATCCCGACCTCGAAGACGTCTTCCGTGAGTACACGACGGGAGCCCGACGATGACCACCGCACCCGAACTGTCGGCCGCACCGGCTGTCGAGGCGGTCGGCCTTCCCTCCCGGGCCCGACAGTTCCTGGCCGTGGCGCGGCACTCGGTGGCCGACCGGTGGCGGCTGCTGCTGGGGTGGGGTGCGGCACTGGTCGCGATGGCCGTGCTGCAGTTGTCCGTCTACCCGTCCGTCGCGGAATCCGCGGTCGACATGCAGCAGTTCGTCGAGCAGTGGCCCGAGGCCCTGCAGCAGACGTTCTCCCTCGATCAGTACGCCACGGGCACGGGCTTCCTCAATGCCGAGTTGTTCACCTTCATGGTCCCGTTGACGCTCATCGCGGTCGCGCTGGGTGTGGGTGCGGCGGCGACTGCGGGCGAGGAGGAACGGGGCACTGCCGATCTCCTCTTCTCCCTTCCCCTCCCACGCTGGCTCGTCGTGCTGGCGAAGACCGCGGCGATGGTGGTCTGCGTCGCGGCCATCGCCTTGGCGGGTTTCGTCGCACTGTGGATCGGGGCACCTCTCGTCGACCTCGACGTCACTCCGGCGGGCCTGGCGGCGGTGACCGCGACGTTGACCCTCCTGGCGCTCGTGTTCGGAGGCATCGCGCTGCTCACCGGTGCCACGACCGGCAGCCGGGCGGCGGCGCTGGGAGCGGGAACGGTCGCGGCCCTCGCGGCGTTCCTGCTGCACGCGCTGGGGGGACTGGCCGACTGGCTGGAGCCCTGGCAGGAGTGGTCGCCGTTCCACTGGGCGTTGGCGCCGGACCCGCTGGCCAACGGCGTCGACTGGGGTGCGGTCACGCGACTGCTCGTCGTCTTCGCAGCCCTCGTGGTGCTGTCCGTCGCCGCCTTCCACCGGCGCGACCTGTCGTCACGGTGACCCCGCTCGACCGGGCGTGTCCCCCTCACCGGGACAGGACCCACCCCGCCTGGGTGTCCTGGCCCCCTGCATAGAACTGCGTCACATCGCCGAAGCCCGCCGAGCGCGCGAGCGCCGCCATACGGGTGACCTCCTCGGGCCAGTCGTTGCGCCGCACATGCTCCAGGACTCTCCCCTGCATGTCACGGCCGATGGGCCAGGTGGCGACGTACGGCTCGAAGCGGGCCAGATACTCGTCGCGCGTCTCGCCGTCCGCGCGCACGACGTCGATGAGGATCACCTGCCCGCCGGGGGTGAGCCGCTCCCGCGCCTGCGCGAGAACCTCCCGCTTGGCCGTGCTGTCGAAGTGGTGGAGGGCGAAGGACAGCAGGATGACGTCGAACTGCTGCGAGTCGTCCCGCAGTTGCTCCCCCAGGTCGCGACACCGCAGGTCCGTGTCGAGTCCCGCCAGCATGTCCGCGGCGAAACCCAGCGCCTGCTCCGCCACATCGACACCGACGTACTGGGCGAGAGGTAGCCCTCGCAGTACCGGGGCGATGCCGGCGGAGTCCCCGCATCCCAGGTCCAGAACGGCGAACGGCTGTGTCCGTTCCGCGAGGATCTGCGCCACCAGCGCATACACCTCACGGTGCTCCATGCAGTCGTGGTCGATGACCGCCCGATACACCTCCCAGCCGTTGAAGAACTCGGCGATCGCGGGGTCGTCGGAGATGGCCACGCGATGATCATCCACCCACGCCGACCGGGTCGCCACGGCAGAAGTCCGCCGCGCCGCTGCCCGTCAGACCTCCAGCACCACCGTGAACGGACCGTCGTTGGTCAAGGTGACCCGCATGTCGGCGCCGAAACTGCCGGTCGACACCTCGGCGCCCGCAGCGCGCAGCCGCTCGACCACACTGCTCGCACCCCCCGGATGCTGCCATCTTGGGACTCCGGGCACTCGTCCGGCGGGGACTTTGCACGGGGGCCCGGTGCCCGCGATGCTGGAACCATGAGTGCACACGTCTCGGAGTCCATCGTCATCGACGCACCCGCAGAGGTGATCTACGACCTCGTCGCCGACGTCACGCGCATGGGCGAGTGGTCCCCTGAGGCGACGGGCGCCCGAGGCGTGGCGGGGGATCTCGGGGTCGGCGACCGGTTCATGGGGACCAACAAGCGGGGTCCCGTGCGGTGGTTCACCTTCAACACCGTGCGAGCAGCCGACCGGGGAGCGGAGTTCGAGTTCGACACCGATTTCGGTCCGATGCCGGTGTCGCGGTGGCGCTACGACTTCGAGGAGATCGGCGACGGACGCACGCGCGTCGTCGAGACGTGGCTGGACCGTCGCCAGGGCCTGCTCTCGATCCCGATCAAGGCGGTGGGACAGGTGATCATCCCCGGCAACCGGGAGGACCACAACCGGGCCAACATGGTGCAGACGCTCCGGCGCCTGAAAGAGGCCGCCGAGAACCAGCAGGACTGACCTCCCGACCGGAGTGGGCCCGACCGGGGTCGGCGCGATCAGAGCGCGTCGTCGTCCCGTTCCCCCGTGCGCACGCGGATGACCCGGTCGACGGAGGTGATCCACACCTTCCCGTCCCCGATGCGGCCGGTGCGCGCGCCCTCGACGATGGCAGAAGCCACGATGTCGGCCTCCTCATCGGCGACGACGACCTCGACCTTGACCTTCGGGACGAGGCTGACCACGTACTCCGCGCCCCGGTACACCTCGACGTGACCACCCTGGCGCCCGTAACCGCTGACCTCGGACACGGTGAGGCCCTGGACCCCGACGCGCTCCAGGGCGGTCTTGACATCTTCCAACCGGAACGGCCGGATGACTCCGGTGACGAGCTTCACTGTTCCTCCTCATGACGTCGTTGTTGGCTGTGGTGCAGTCCGGCCAGCCCCACTCCCGCGTAGCTGCCGGCCGTGGTGTCGGTGAACTCGTAGGCGGTCTCGGCGTGCTCCGACAGGTCGATACCACCGACCTCGTCCTCGGGGTCGACACGGAAACCGAGGGTGCGGTTGATGATCGTGGCGATGACCCACGTGACGGCGAAGGCGTAGACCAGGGTGGCGGCGCTGGCGACCGCCTGCTTGCCGAGCAGTTCGAAGCCACCCCCGTGGAACAACCCGTCCGCGCCCGCCTCGTTGACGCTGGTGGTGGCGAACAGTCCGATCGCGAGCATCCCGATGAGACCGCCCACACCGTGGACCCCGACGACGTCGAGGGAGTCGTCGTAGCCGAGGCGGTACTTGAGCCCGACCGCGAGTGAGCACAACGCACCGGCGATGAGCCCGATGCACAGGGCGCCGACGGGGTCGACGAACCCACAGCTCGGGGTGATGGCGACGGCGCCCGCGATCGCGCCGGAGGCGATGCCCAGTGTGGTCGGCTTGCCGTCGCGGAACCGTTCGACGATGACCCAGCTCAGGGCACCGGTCGCCGTCGCGATCTGGGTGTTGATCATCGCCGTGGCGGCCAGTTGGCCGGCGGCCAGCGCCGACCCCGCGTTGAAACCGAACCAGCCGAACCACAGCAGTCCCGCGCCCAGCAGCACGAAGGGCAGGCTGTGCGGCCTCATCGGGTCCCGCCGCCAACCGATCCGCGTCCCGACCACGAGGGCGAGCGCAAGGGCCGAGAAGCCGGAGTTGATCTCGACGGCCGTCCCGCCGGCGAAATCGAGGGCACCGAGCCGGTCACCGATCCAGCCCCCGTTGCCGTCGTCGAACGCGAAAGCCCAGTGCGCGATGGGGATGTAGACCAGGGTCGTCCAGACGACGATCAGAACGATCCAGGCCGAGATCTTGATGCGGTCGGCCACGGCACCGGACAGCAGGGCAGCGGTGATGATGGCGAAGGTGAGTTGGAACATCGCGAAGGCGAGGACCGGGATCTGGGACCCCGCTGCGCCGGTGGTCTCACCGATCGAGTTGAGCAGTCCGACATCGCTGAGGTTGCCGATGAGCCCCGCGCCCGAGTCGGTGCCGAAGGTCAACGAGTAGCCGTAGACGACCCAGATGATGGTCACGACTCCCAATGCCAGGAAACTCATCATGATCATGTTGAGGACTGCCTTGGCCCTGACCATGCCCCCATAGAAGAGGGCCAGCCCCGGCGTCATGAGCATCACCAGGGCAGCGCTCACGAGAACCCAGGCGGTGTCTCCGGCATTGATGTCCACCGCTGTCTCCATCTCCGGCCGCGTGCCTGCGGCGCACGGC
>CAIWTL010000456.1 GCA_903915555.1 uncultured Micrococcales bacterium
CTCCGCGATAGTCCGAGGGACACATCGAGATCGCCAGCACACGATCGTCTGGACGTCACGGGGGTGCGCCCAGGCGAGCGCGCGACTTTGTGTCGCAGCACGCCTCTAGGGTGACGGCTGACGGTACGGGGGAGAAGGATGGATTTCACGGGGTCCGACGCAGGGTCCGGCGACGGTACGGGTCGCTCCGTCCGGGTGCTGGTCGCCAGCGACTTCTACCTGCAACGCACGGGGGTCACCGAACTCCTCGACGACCACGACTGCCTGGATGTCTTGCCGAGCACACCGGTGACCGACCTGGAGGACCGGATCAGCCGCGACCGGCCCGACGTCGTCGTACTCATGCTGGCGCCCGGAGTACGGTCGGCACCCCAGGTCGTGGCAGTTGCGCGGCTCATCAAGGAGAACGCCCCGGAGGTCGGCCTCCTCGTCATCGCACCCCTGTCCGACAGCCTGGTGCGGGCGCTCGTGGACAACGGACCGCGTGGTGTGGCGTTCCTGCTCGATGACCGGATCACGGATGTCCACACCGTGGTCAGGGTCATCTCCGACATCGTCGACGGCGTCGTCGCCGTGCATGCCGAGGTGAGCGACGTCTGGGCCGGCCGGGAGGACCACCGCGGCCTGGCGGATCTCACCAGACGGGAGTTCGACGTTCTCGCCGAACTGTCGCGCGGCCTGAGCAATTCGGGCATCGCCACATCACTGCATCTGTCGGTCAAGGCCGTCGAAGGGAACCTCACGAGCATCTTCCGGAAGCTCGGCCTCAACTCCGACAACTCCATCGACCGCCGCACGACGGCGGTGCTGACCTTCCTGAACGCCAATCGGTGAGTCGACCGCTGCCCGGCCTCGGTAGCCTGCGAAGGGCAGCGGGCGCCACGGCGGGCGCGGTGGCCGGACAGCAGGGTGGCATCGGATGATCTGCACTCATGGGTGATGACGAAAGGCCGGACAAGGACTCCGCCCGCACCACCATCGTCGAGTCGCTGTCCCTGGCCGCGCGTGCGAGGAACCTGCTGTCGAGGCAGCAGGAGATTCGGCAGACCCTCGGCCACACCGTCCAGGGGGCCGTGGACCAGCAGGTACTGGACCAGATGAGCGGCATCCCGCTGGAGCGGCTCACGGACATCGGGGACCGGAACGTCCGAGTCGGTGCGCTGGAACGGGCCGGGTTCACGACCCTCGGGCAACTGGTGGGGGTCACGCCGTCGCAGCTGGCACGCTACCCGGGCGTGGGGAGGCAGTCGGCCGAGGCGGTGGCGGGCGCGGTGCGGGACGTCGCTGCCGAGGTGCGGCGCACCACCGCTGTTCGTGTCGAGAACGACCCGCCGGACGAGCGCTCGCTGGCCCTCATGGCGGCGCTCCTGCGCCACCGCACCGCCACGGAACACCTCGCGCCCCTCGCCCCGGACCTGGGGCGGGTGGACGCTGAGGTTCCCGGGCTCGCGGCGACCGCCGTCCTGGTGACCCAGCCGCTGCGGTTCCGGTTCGCCCGGGGAGCGCGCAAGGACGAGGCGCTGCGCGCGCACGACACACTCACGCAGTGGCAGGCATGGGGTCACGCCCGGGAGTCGCAGATCGCCGGGGCGGAGACGGCGCTCGCCATGACAGACACCCTCACCACCGCGCAGTTGAGTGAGGACTTCCGGGTCAACTCAGCTGCCTACTACGCGCTGCTGGACCGAGAGTTCCCCCAACTGGCGGGACCGACGGTCACCACAGGGACCCGTGGCCTCCCCCAGGACCTCATCGACCGTGTCGAGTCGTTCCCGCTCGACACGTCCGCCATGACATCGCGGCTGCGCCGCTACCAGGAGTTCGGGGCGCGCTTCGCCCTCACCCAGAAGCGTGTGCTCATCGGTGACGAGATGGGCCTCGGCAAGACAATCCAGGCGCTGGCGGTGATGAGTCACCTGAGCACCTGCGACGGCGCCCGCCACTTCCTCGTCATCTGCCCGGCGGCGGTGATGGTGAACTGGATGCGGGAGGTGCGACTGCACACCGCGCTGACCCCGATCGTCGTGCACGGTCCCGACCGCGACGACGAGTGGGACACATGGAGCAGTGGCGGCGGGGTGGCCATCACGACCTACGACACCGCGAAAGCACTCGACAGGACCCGGATACCCACGGTGTCGGTGTTGGTCGCGGACGAGGCCCACTACGTGAAGAACCGGTCAGCCCAGCGCACCCGCGTGGTCGCCGAACTGACCACCCGCGCCGACCACGTCCTCTTCCTCTCAGGTACGCCCATGCAGAACCGCCTGGAGGAGTTCCGCACGCTGGCCGGCATGCTCCGACCCGAGGTGGCGGCCACCTTGGACGCGGCCAGTGCGGTTGCGGGTGCGCAGGCCTTCCAGGCCGCGGCCGCTCCCGTGTACCTGCGACGGAACGTCGACGAGGTCGCCAGAGAACTTCCGGAGGTCATTGAGATCGACGAGTGGGAGGAGTTCAGCAGCGACGACCTGGCGGCCTACCGGGATGCGGTCCTGGCTCAGAACTTCATGTGGATGCGGCGCGCGGCATTCGATGCCGCCCATTCGGCGAAGCTCGAGCGGTTGGTCGAACTGTGTGAAGAGGCCAACCAGAGCGGCCGCCGGGTTCTGGTCTTCTCCTTCTTCCTCGACGTCCTCGAGCGGGTGCGCGGCACGCTCCCCGGACCCACCCACGGCCCCATCACGGGAGCCATCCGACCTGCCGAGCGGCAGGCCATGGTGGACGCGTTCTCGACAGGGGAACCCGGTGTTCTGATCGCCCAGATCAGCGCCGGAGGAGAGGGGCTGAACATCCAGGCGGCATCGGTGGTCATCCTGTGCGAACCGCAGATCAAGCCGTCGCTGGAACAACAGGCCATCGCCCGCGCCCATCGCATCGGGCAGACGAAGCGGGTCCAGGTGCACCGTCTGCTCATCACCGACAGCGTGGACCAGCGCATGCTGGAGCTGCTGGGCGAGAAGGAGCGCCTGTTCGACACCTACATACGGGACAGTTACATCGCCGACCGTGCCGCGGCCGCGAAGGACAACTCGGAGACAGCCATCGCCCGCGCGGTCATCAGGCTCGAGAGCGAACGGCTGGGCATCCCGGCGACCGGCAGCCCCGAACCCGACTGACGGGGTGTCAGCAGGCCTTGCGGGGCGTCTTCGCCACCTTCCAGACCCGCGACCACGTGACAGGTGTGGAGCCGGGTGCTGCGGCGGTGATCGTGACGCGCGCGGTGACCCGTGACGTGCACCGCGCGGTGACCAGGATCCGACCGGGCTCCTTCTTCTTGATCGTGCAGGCCTTCGCGGACTTCTTGCCCTTGCGGTAACAGTTCGCGGAGCGTGCCGTGACCGATCCGTTGGTGGCCACCCCCGTCACGACCGCTGCCTTCTTGCGGAGCCTGAGTTTCTTCGCAGCCCCGCGCGCCTTCACGGTCAGTGTCGTGGCGGGGCTGGGGGGCCCGGGAGCCGCCGTGACCTGGAACGACCGCTGGACCTCCCCGGCCGAGCGGAACAGGCGACTCCCGGGCTGCGCTGCGGCGATGGAACACGTCCCCGGGGCCAGCAACTGGGCCGAGGAGCCTGCCACGGAGCACACCGCCGGGGTCGCTGTCGCGTAGGAGACCGGCAGTCCCGAGCTTGCGGTCGCCGCCAGCGCGACCGGGCCGAGGTCCTGACGGGTCGCCGGGGGTGTGGGGAAGTCGATGGACTGTGCGCTTGCCAGCGCACTGGTCGAGTGGATCATCTCGGTCGCGCCCCGCTCGGTGTCCCAGACCGCCGTGGCCAGCAGGCCGTCGTCAGACATCGCCACAGCCGGCCGGTTGCTGTCACCCCCGGCGCTGGACAGCGGAACGGGCGGGTTCCAGACAGCACTCTGGGGGAGCAGCGTCGCGGACGACGTGAAGATCCGGTTGACCCCACCGATTGTCTCCGTCCACAGCACGGTCGCCAGGCTCCCGTCGTCGGACAACGACGTGTCGTAGGAGAAGGGAGACGTACCGGTGTTGAGGTTTTCTGCAGGGCCCCACGTCACCGAACCGCCACCCAGCGGGCCGGTCCGTGACTGCAGGATCGACGCCCTGCTCCAGACCACCAGGGCTCTCGATCCGTCGGCCGCGACCTCCACGGTCGGCGGGAGCGCATTCGCTCCCGGGTCGGACAGGTTGAAGGCGCCCGAGTAGAGCGCGCTCGTTCCATCGATGACGGCCGCGGCCGACTGGGCGATGTAGTTCGCTCCGTCGAAACGGTGCCAGGCGACCACGAGCTCACCGCCGTCCGCCGAGAGTCCGAGCTGCGGCGCGCCCGCGTTCTGCCCGTCGGCAGACACACCTGCGGAGGTGAGACCGAGTGTGGGGGAGGCGCCGTTCCACAGGGCGGACCTGCTCTGGACGACATACTGCCCCGCCACCTTGCGGCGCCAGGCGGCCGAGAACCTGGTCCCGTCGGACGACATTCCCACCTGGGGATCCTGGGCGTCGCCGGTGTCACCGGAGGTGAGTTGGGTGCCCCCACTCCAGGTCGCGGTCGATCCGGAGACCGTCGCCCAGTTCATGTCGACCCGTCGGTTGCCCACCAGCTGCTTACGATCCCAGACCACGACTGCGCGGGTGCCGTCCGCCGACAGCGCGACCTGGGGGGAGGCGGCGTCCTCTCCGAAGAACTCACCCGGGGACAGCGGTGTGGCCGCTCCCCAGGACGACGAGGTTCCGGCGACGGTGGCCGAGCGGGTGAGGATTCGGGAGGACAGCGCTCCCTGCTCCTCCCAGACCGCCATGGCGTGTTTGCCGTCCGCGGACAGCGCGATCTGCGGATCGGCGGACGCAGCCGCGGAGATCGTCTGCGGCTGCCCCCAGGTGGCGATCCCCGCGAAGACGGTGGCGGATGCGGTTCGGGCGACCGCGACCCCGCCCACCTCCTCGATCCACACCGCGGTCGCCCGCGTCCCGTCCGCGGACACCTCGATCTGGGGGCGGTTGGCCTCGGGTGCCAGCGGCGAGATGGCGGCGACTTCGCCGAAGTTGACCGCGGCCGCGGGCGACACGGACGAGGCGACGAGCGCGAGCGTTGCGGCAGCCACGGCTGCCACCGATCGGGTAGGCCTCATGCTCGGTTCCCTCTCCACCTGCCGCGACGGCCGGGTGCCGGACGGACGCCATCATGGTAGGACCGACTCCTCCGGCGTATCCCTCTCGGACGCCACAACCGCCCACCGGGTTCCGACAGGGTCAGCCCCAGGCGCGCAGCACAGTCAGCAGTCCCAGGACGGCGATGATGATGAGCACGATCGCGGTGACCTTCACCCAGGTCTGGGTCGTGCTCCCCGAGTCGGATCCGGCGGGCGTCCAGGACCGCGGGGGAGCAGCCGTCTGATGCTGCTGGTTGATGCGTGCGTACCGCTCGGCGCGGTCGTCGGCGCTCTGCTCGTGCTTCTTCGCCTCGTTCACCCAGTCGTCGGTGAGCTCCAGTCCGGCGAGCTCGGCCTCGGTCGACTGCTCGGAGGGGTCGGGGGTCTGCTTGGCCATCCCCCACTGTCCCAGACTCCGGCGAATATCTCCCGAGCGCCGCAGCGGGGTGTCACACCCGTGACGCGCGTAGCCGCAGTGCGTTGAGGATGACCGAGACACTGGACAGGCTCATCGCCGCCGCGGCGATCATCGGCGACAGCAGCAGTCCCGTGACCGGGTAGAGCACACCGGCAGCGATCGGGATGCCGAGGGTGTTGTAGAGGAAGGCGAACCCGAGGTTCTGCTTCATGTTCCGCACGGTGGCCCGCGAAACCCCGCGGGCAGCCGTGATCCCCCGGAG
>CAIWTL010000457.1 GCA_903915555.1 uncultured Micrococcales bacterium
CCGGTAGCGCACGGTCAGGCGTCGCCCGACGTCCGCGGGCCCGACGTCGAGTCGGGCGCGGGCAGCGGGGAGGAACGGCATGTGGGCCCCCTAGAGACAGGTCGACGTTGAGCGCAGGGGAACGGCGCCGACCCTACCAGTGGGACCTCGCGCGTCCGCTGCCCCGGCGTGGAATGCGGCACGCGTGCCACTAGACTCGCCTCGCGTCTCCTCCCAAGGGGGCGCGGGCGGGCGTCACGCCGCGGCCGCCCAGTCGGACAGCCAGCCGAGGAGGCCACGGTGACCTACGTCATCACCCAGCCCTGCGTCGATCTCAAGGACAAGGCCTGCATCGACGAGTGCCCGGTGGATTGCATCTACGAGGGCGCCCGGATGCTCTACATCCACCCCGACGAGTGCGTGGACTGCGGAGCATGCGAACCGGTGTGCCCCGTCGAGGCGATCTACTACGAGGATGACGTCCCGGAGGAGTGGGCCGCCTACACCGATGCCAACGCGGAGTTCTTCAACGACATCCCCGACTCCGATCTCGGTGGCGCGGCGAAGCACGGTCCCTTCAACAAGGACGTTCCGCTCGTGGCGAGCCTGCCGCCGCAGGAACACGACGAGTGAGTCCGGCCGACGACCGCCTCCTGACCTACCTCGGTCCCCCCGGCTCGTTCACGCACGCCGCCGTCGATCTCCTCGATGCGCCGTGGACGGGGCGGGTCGAGGCTCGGGACAGCGTCGCCGACGTCATCTTCAGTGTGGAGTCGGGGGCCGCCGACGCCGGGCTGGTGCCCCTCGAGACCTCTGTCGAAGGGGACGTCAGCAGCACCATCGATGAACTGGTCTTCAGGTCCTCGATGTGTTTCATCAACGAGGAGATCCTCGTGCCGGTGACCTACGTGGCGGCCGGCAATGCGGGAGCCCGCGCCTCCGACATCAGGACCGTCGTTGCCACGCCGGTCGCCGCCGCGCAGTGCCGGCGGTTCATCGAGGGGTGTGGCGCCGCCGTCGACTTCGTCGACAATATGGCCACGGCCTGCCGCGTCGCCGAGGAGTCCGGATCCGACACGACCGTCGCGCTGGCCTCGACGAAGGCGGCGCACCTGCGCGGTCTCGTCACGGTGCGGTCGGGTGTGGAGGACCACTCGGGGGTAACGACCCGCATGGCGCTGCTGTCACGGCGACTGGCGCCACGCACCGGTCACGACCGGAGCGTCGTCGTCGCCACCCCCATCGACGACCGCACCGGTGTCCTCGCCGACATCCTGGGGTGCTTCGCCGACCGGGACATCGCGCTCACCGCCATCAGCAGTCGCCCGATCCGCACCCGCTCCGGTGAGTACTGCTTCCTGCTGACCGCCCGCGGCCACCTGTCCGACGCGCGCCTGCAGGAGACACTGCGGGCCGTGGCGGGTATCCCCGCCGAGCTCAAGTTGCTCGGTTCCTTCCCGCTTCCCGCCGACTCGGCCAACCGGAGGGTCGACGAGTCCGCTCCGCCCGGCTCGGTCGGGGCGGAGACGCTCGACGACTGGATCGACTCCCTCCTCGACCCGGCCCGCCTCGGTCTGTGACGTCATGTCCGACGTGAGGTTGGGGGTGTGCGGGCTGGGGCTCATCGGCTCCTCCCTCGTCCGCGCGACAGGCCCGCAGAATGCGGTGGTGATGGACCCGTCCCCCAGCGCGTCCGATGCGATGCGGGCACTCGGGGCGACCGTCGTCGACTCCCTGTCCGGCTTCACCTCCTGCGACGTCATCGCACTCGCCGCCCCTACTGCGGTCAACAGCGCCCTGTTGGCGGAACTCATGGACGTCGGCCCGCGGGTCCCCACCTTCGACCTCGGCTCGGTCAAGGAGCCGATCCTCGAGGTCTGGCGCAGCGACCCTTCCTTCCCCTTCGTGGGCACTCACCCGATGGCGGGCTCGGAACGCTCCGGCGCGGCCGCGGGTGATGCGGATCTGTTCCGTGGCAGTGCGTGGCCGGTGGTTGTCGCGCCCGACACCGACGCCGCTGCGCTCTCCGCCGTCGTGGACGTGATCCTGTCGACGGGCGCCCGGGTCGTACCGGTGACCGCGCCCGCCCACGACACCGCTGTGGCGGTGGTCTCACACCTCTCGCACCTCCTCGCCGGCGCCCTGGGCGCGGCCGTCGACGGTGCCCCCGACCGGGCGCTGGCGATCCGTCTCGCGGCCGGCTCCTTCCGCGACGGCAGCCGCGTTGCCGCGTCGCCACCCGAGCGGACCGCCGAGTTCCTCGCGTCCAACGGGGGTCGGGTCGCGGTGGCCGCCCGGGAGGCGGCCCAGTCCCTCCTGGCTGCGGCCGACGCGGCGGACCGCTCGGACCAAGAGGCCCTGGTGGCCTTCCTGAGGCCGGGTCATGACGCCCGGGTCGCGTTCGAGGACGCGTCCCCCGACCCGGTCAATGACATCCCCGTCGCGGACCCCGTCGGAGTGCTCGAGGTCCTGCGCTCGCTGACCGACACCGGCTCGGCGATCGTGGGTCGGACGGGTGACACCGTGACGGTCACCGTCGTGCAGGAAGGGTCACCATGACCGTCTGGAACGTCCGGGAGATCACGGAGCAGGCGCGCCGCCGGGCCCGGGACTCGGGACTGCCCGTCATCGACCTGGGTCAGGGAACTCCCACCGACCCCACCCCCCAGGTCGTGCAGGACGCGTTGGCCGCCGCCGCGGACGCGCCCGGCTATCCGCCGGCCCAGGGGACACCCGAACTGCGGGGGGCCTACAGCGAATGGTCGGGCCGGAGCTTCGGGGCCGCAGTCGACCCGGAGGACGTGATCGCCACCGTAGGCAGCAAGGAGCTGATCGCGACGCTTCCCCTCCTGATGGGACTGACGTCTGCCGACATCGTCGTCGTGCCCGAGCTCGCATATCCCACGTACCGCGCGGGCGCGGACCTCGCGGGATGCCGCGTCATCGCGACGGACTCCCTCACAGCACTCGGACCCGAACGGCCCGCCATCATCTGGGTCAACTCGCCGGGGAACCCGACCGGCCAGGTGTTGCCGGCCGAGCACCTGGCCAAGATGATCGCGTGGGCCCGTGAGCGCGATGCCCTCCTCATCAGCGACGAGTGTTACGTGGAACTGACCGGACCGGGGGTCTCGGCGCCCTCCGTGCTGTCCCCGGAGGTCAACGGTGGCAGCCTCGACAACATCCTCGCGGTGCACTCGGTGTCCAAGCGGTCCTCCATGGCCGGCTACCGGTGCGGTTTCGTCGCCGGTGACGGGCGGCGTGTGGCGGATCTGCTGCGGCGCCGCCGGGACGCGGGACTCATCGTGGCCGCTCCCGTCCAGGCGGCTGCGGTGGCGGCGCTCCGGGACACCGACCATGTCGCGGACGTGCGGCGCCGCTACACGGACCGCCG
>CAIWTL010000458.1 GCA_903915555.1 uncultured Micrococcales bacterium
AGCATTCCGGGGTCGATGTCACGGCCTTGGCCCGGGCGATGCTGAGCAACGCCGGCGGTCACTCGTTGCAGGGCGGTTCGACGATCACCCAGCAGTGGGTGAAGAACGTCCTGGCGAACACGGCTGTCGACGAGGCCGACATCCAGGCGGCCACAGAGCAGACGTGGGCCCGCAAACTGCGCGAGGCGAAGCTGGCCATCGTGGCGAACCACGAGTTCACCAAGGACGAGATCCTGACCAGCTACCTGAACACCGTCTACTTCGGGGACCAGGCCTATGGCCTGTATGCGGCGGCCAACCGCTACTACGGTGTGGCCCCCAGCGAGTTGACCCTGAACCAGGCGGCGACTTTGGCGGGTCTGGTTCAGGCGCCCTCGGCATTGGAACCCACGGGCAACCGGCAAGCAGCGCGGGAGCGGCGCAACCAGGTGCTGGAGCGGATGCTGGCCGAGGGCTACATCGACAAGCAGCAGTACGACGAGGTGACGTCGAGCCCACTGCGGTTGGACGTCGCCCAGCCCGAGACCGGCTGCGAGTACTCCGACTTCCCGCACTATTGCAGCTACGTGCGTGACTTCATGCTGACCGACCCCGCCTTCGGCGCCACGCCCGAGGAGCGGCAGCAGAAGTTCGACCGCGGCGGGGTGGTCGTGCACACCGCGCTGGACCCCAAGGTCCAGCGGGCCGCGATCGCGGCCATGCGGGCGCGGGTGGGAGAGGATGGTGACGTCGCCGCGGCCGGAGCCGTGATGAAGCCCGGTACGCCGGAGGTGGTGGCGATGGCCACCAACCGCCGCTACGGCCGCGGAGAGTACGAGACCGAGATCGTCTACGCGAACAACGCCATGGGCCCGCTGGGCAGCAACTTCAAACCCTTCGTACTGGCCGCTGCCCTGGAGTCGGGTTTTCCGCCGTCGACCCGGTTCGACACCCCGTCGGGCTACTACCCGGCCGGCATGTGGGCTCCCGAAGGCGGGTTCCGCAACGCGAACCTCGCCAACAACGGCTACCTTGACGCCCGCGGCGCCCTGCGCGGCAGCGTGAACACCTGGTTCATCCAGTTGATCGAGCAGACCGGCGTGCTGCCGGTCGTCGACTTCGCGCAGCGCCTGGGAATCACCACTCTCCCAACGAAGGGGGACGGCAAGATCACCGAGAAGGACGCCAGTCTCGCGCTGGGCACCTATGACGGGAATCCGCTGGAGGTGGTGTCGGCCTACTCCACGTTCATCGCAGGGGGCCGCACATGCCGGCCGTCTCCGGTCATCTCGGTGGAGTCCAAGGACGGCACCGAGCGCGCGATCGCCACCGACAAGCGCTGCTATGAAGGAACGAGCGCCGCTGTGGCGGACACCGTCGCCAACATGCTGCAGGGCCCGTTCGACGCCGGCGGTACCGCTGCTTCCCTCCGGCTGGACGACGATCGCCCGGCCGGTGGCAAGACCGGCACCACGGACAACAGCTCCGCGACCTGGTTCACCGGCTTCACGCCGCAATACGCCATGACCGTCTGGGTGGGGGATCCGCGGGGTGGTTTCGCCTATCCGCTGCGTGATCGCTACATCGGGGGCACGTACTACGGGGACGTCTTCGGCGCCACGATCGCCGGTCCCATCTGGCAGGACGTCATGAACACGATCCACAAGGGTCTGCCCGTGAAGCCGATGCCTGCCGTCGACCCGACCACCTCGGTCAACAGCGTGCCGGTGGTCCCCGACCTGGTGGGTCTGTCGCAGGAAGCCGCTGCCAGTGCCGCGGAAGGCGGCGGGTTCCGCAGCGTTCAGATCGCGGCAGCCGACCCGGCCGACTCGGCTTCCCTGACATCCGGCATGGTGGCCCGACAGCAGCCCGCTGCGGGGCACGCGCTCCCGGTTGTTTCCCGCGACCTCATCACGTTGTTCGTGGTTCCCTGACTGATCCCCCTGCGGGGTGCACTTCGGCGACCTCGGGGTCGCCTGGTTTTCTCGGTGATGTCCACAGCGAGCAGTCAGACCTCCAAGGCGTTGAGGTCGTGGCGGTGGGCGCTCACGGTCAGCGAACGCTACGTCAGGTGGGCGCGGGTGATCGAAGCGGGATCACCTCCTGGAACTTGCCGGTCGTCCCGTTGGTCCGCGGCGGTTGACGATCGAAGTCGACCTGGGGGTCCGTAACGCCTTGAGCAGCGAGGTAGGAGGTCACGGCCTGTCGCACCATCGGCCACACGACATCGACCGCAGCACCCGGATGGACCTCGAGGCGAACCAGGAGTCGAGCGGGCGCCTCCTGGAGCAACTGGACTCGGCGCACACCCTCGACCTGTTCCGCGACCGTCGCAAGACCCAGGGGCGCGATCGCCACCATGTCGCCCGGCACACCAGGCAGGCGAAGCACGTCGCCCGTCCGACCGTGCACGCGGAGGGCAGGCAAGCGGTCGCCGCACCGGCACGGTCCTTCCTGGACGAGGATCGAGTCGCCGAGGTCGTAGCGGATGAGTGGCTGGACCGTGTTCGCCAGGTGTGTGAGCAGCACGGTGTGGGACGGCTCGCCCACGGGCGTGGGACGGCCGTTGGCGTCGACGGGCTCGAGGATCACCCAGTCGCTGTTGACGTGGAGCCAGCCCTGGTCACAGGAGTAGGCAATCGTGAGGAACTCCGAGGAACTGTAGGTCTCGCGCAGGGGCACCCCGAACGCCGACTCGATGCGTTGACGCACTGCGGGGGCAATCGACTCGCCTCCTGCCTCGAGCAGCACGGGCCTGATCCGCAGGCGGCCGGCGGCCTGCTCCCGGCTGAGGATGTCGAGCTCACTGGGGTAGCTCGTCAGAGCGGCCGGATCGAGCGCATTCAGTCGGGTCACGAGCCGCGGCAGTGCCGTCTGCAGCGGAATCACTCCGAAGGAACGCTGCCGCACGCGATCCCGTTTGCGCTGGACCTCCATCCAACCTTCCCCGGCGTAGTGTCCACCCGTGCCGACGACGGCGATCCAGCGATGTCGTCGCGTCGCGAAGGCCCACCAGTCGCGTGCCGACAGCCAGGCCAGATCGATGCGCAGCGAGAGGGTCGCGTAGGCGCGCACCGACCGCTGATCGTGGACGAA
Organism: uncultured Micrococcales bacterium; assembly: GCA_903915555.1. Taxonomy (GTDB): domain Bacteria; phylum Actinomycetota; class Actinomycetes; order S36-B12; genus CAIWTL01. Next base: position 3,076 of record CAIWTL010000458.1, read on the forward strand.
CAAGCCGGGCAGGCCCGTGGTGCCCGACGACTGGCACACGAAGTAGGAACCCTCGTACGACGCACCGATCCGGCGGGGATCGGACATGAATGCCTCGACGCCCGTGCGGGTCACCGTGGGATCGGTCACCCAGTGGTCGAAGTCGTCCATGAGTTCACGCTTGCCGAGGATGGGAAGGTCCGCGAGCGTGACGGGGCCCGGCGGCAGGCCTTCGTAGCGCTCGCGCAGCAGTGGTGAATGCAGTCGAGCGAACGCGACCAGGTCCTGGAGCCGTCGGCGCTGACGACGCGCGACTCCGGCCGGCCCCTCCCGCTGAGCGCGGAGGATGTCGACCATCGAGATGGTCTCCATGTGTCCAGGCTAATGCCCAAGGATCGACGCGTCAGTGGATGAGTCGGATGCTGGGACTGGGGACGATGCTGCCTGCACCGAGGCTTACAGGGGACTCTCCGGGGGGCCAGGCGGGGCGAACGGGCACAGCGGCGGCCGGTTGGGGTCGGGCTTCGTCCCGGTCACGATGAAGTCGGTGATGGGATCGTTGACGCACGAGGACTCCACGTTGATCCAGTTGACGTGCTGCCAGCCGTCGAACCGGACGAGGCCGGCTCGGCGGAAGGAGGCCGCCATCTGCGCCATCCAGGGGGCGGGAGTCGCCCCGTCGCCGGTCGAACCGGAGATCAGGACGTTCTCGGCAGCCCTGGCGATCCGCGCGAACCTGGGCGTTCTCGTCAGCGGGATGGGGTCCGGCTCGAGGGAGGTGAGACCGGCCGCGTTCGGCAGCAGCCCCGCCGTGTTCGCAGCATTGAAGGGGAAGTTGCGCACGTTGTTCAGCAGGATTCGCCGGGCCACCTCGCCCGGAATATCCCCGTCGGCGTAGTCGAGGTAGTTGATGATCCGGTTGGCCATGCCTCTGTTGGCAGCATCGTCGGCGCCCTTCCCGCCGTTCCCGATCTGCGGGGAGAAGGGGTCGTCTTCCGCCACCTCCTCGATCACGTCACGGACCTCATCGGACGCTTGTTCGTCGGCTGCTTCGACTTTCGGGTTACGAACCTGGTCGATTGCGTCGATCAACTCTTGGATCTTGGTCCACTGGGACTGAGCGGATGCCTGCTGCGCCACGTAACGCTGGAAAGTCCACTGGTCGAGTTGCCCTTCCGTCCCCGGGACAGCAACCGGCCCATTGATTCTGAGGTCGTCCCTCGTGGCGATGATCTCGGCGGCGAAGCCCGGCCTGACCTGGGGCGTCGCCATGACCGTGAGCGCCCGGTCGGTCGCCTGAGCCCGGACCCGGGCGAAGTCCCGGTACCCCCGCCGAGGATCGACAGGGCCGTCGAGCAGGATCGCTCGGAGCCGGTCCGGGTAGCGGAGCGCATAGACGTACCCGATCCGGCTGCCGTAGCTGGCGCCCCAGAAGGTGAGCTTGTCGTCACCGACGGCCCGACGCATCATGTCCAGGTCGCGCACGACGTTGTTGGTCCCCATGTAGGGGGCGATCCCGAGGTTCTGCGGCAGACATTGTCGTGCGGCGGCCCTCGCTTGACTGCGGGACTGCGAGAGCAGGGAGAACCACTGCGACCGGGTCGGAAGGCCGGTGGTGGGAAGGGGGCTGGGCTCCGGGGTGGTGGCTGTGCAGCCCTGGATGGACGGCCGGGACAGGCCGACTCCCCGGGGGTCCCATGAGATGAAGTCGAAGTGACGCCTGACAGAGGTCGGGAGGCTGTCGGCAATCCCGCCGGCGACCTGTTCGACCCCGGACTCCGCGGGGCCTCCGGGATTGAAGAACAGTGTCCCGCGCTTGACCCCGGTCGCCGGCACCTTCGCTGCGGCGAGTGCGACAGTCCTGCCATTCGGCCTGGAGTAGTCCCGCGGAAGGATGATCCGGCCACACCGCGCGGTCGGGGCCTTCTTCATCGGGCATCGCTCCCAGGTGAAAGTGCCGGGAGTGGGGCCGCCGCCGGCGTGGGCGGGCCCGGCAACTGTGGCCGGGACGATCAATCCGACCAGGACCATCGCCCCCGTCGAG
>CAIWTL010000459.1 GCA_903915555.1 uncultured Micrococcales bacterium
ACCGGTGCTTCCCTGGGGACCCTGGGGACCCTGGGGACCCTGCTGATTCCAGGTGACCTTCTTCCAGCCCTTCTTGCACTTCGTCTTCTTGGTACCAGTGAGGAACCTCAATTCCCCGGTCTTCTTCTTCACGCAGGCCTTGACCGTGGCCGCACCGGCGGGTGACACGGGCGATCCCGCGATGAGCCCACCGGCGATCAGGGCGCCCCCGCAGGTGAGAGCAGCGATTCTCTTCATCCGGACCTCCCGAGTTCCGTGCTCGGAACGTAGTGGACTCCACGCCACGGGTGATGGGAAATCCCTCACAGATCACCCGGATGGTCGGTTCCACCGTGGGACCACCGGGGGGACCACGGGGACCACCGTGCTGCCGCCGGCCTCCTTGGCCACCTCGAAGACCTGCCCCTTCAGGTGGGGGACGTCTGCGGCCACCGCGGCGGTGACCAGGATCTGCTCGGCAGCCGCCACCGCGTCGAGCAACCGTTCCCGTCGCTGCTCGTCCAACTCGGCGAAGACGTCGTCGAGGATGAGCACCGGTGGATCGTCGGTGATGCGATGCAGGACATGGAACGACGCCAGTTGGAGCGCGAGTGCGAACGACCAGGACTCACCGTGGCTCGCATGCGTGCGCGCCGGCGCGCCATTGAGCAGGAGGATGAGATCGTCCCGGTGGGGACCCACGAGTGTGACGCCCCGCCGGATCTCGTCCCGCCGCCGTGCGGCCAGGCCGGACGAGATCACCGACATCACCTCGTCGAGACTCTCCGGATCGCCAGAGGCGGTCTCATAACCGATGACGGCGTGGTCCTGGGCGGGACTGATCTGCTGGTACGCCTCACTCACCACCGAGGCGAGCTGGCGCGCCGCATTGACGCGGCCCCACGTCAGTTCCGCCGCGACCGGGACATAGCGCTCGTCCCACGCCGACAGCACCGCCTCCGCCTCGGCGCTCGGCGCGGTCACGAGGGAACGCAGCGCGGCGTTGCGCTGCTTCAGAGCCCGCTCGAAGTCACTGCGGACCCCGAGGTAGCGCGGCGCCACCTGAACCATGACGCTGTCGAGGAAACGCCGCCGGTCGGCAGGCTCTCCCTTGACGAGGCGGAGGTGTTCGGGCGCGAAGAGCGCGGACCGGATGACGCCCACGACGTCGCGCCCGCGCCCCATCACCTGGCCGTCGATCTGGACGCGGTTGCTACCCGTCCTGTTGAGTTGGATCTCGACGGTCGTCGGGCGCCCGGGTTCGGGGGATCCGGGTACTGCGGCCATGGCTGTGGTCCTGACCACCGCGTGGTCCGCGTCCGCCCTGATCAGCGGGGCGTCCCCGTGTACCCGGTGGCTGTCCAGTGCGGAGCAGTATCCGATGGCCTCGACGAGGTTGGTCTTGCCCTGACCATTGGCCCCCACGAACACGACGGCTCCCGCCGCCAGTTCGAGATCACACTCCGCATAGGAACGGAAATCCCGCACCTGCAGCCGGGAGATCCACACCTGTCAGTTGCTGAGCCGCACCGGCATCAGGAGGTACTGGTAGGTCGGATCGCCGCCCGCCGGGCTGAGAACCGCGGGTTTGTTCGCGCTCGTGAAGGAGAGCGTCGTCCGGTCCGTCCCCGCGGCGGTCAGACCGTCGAGCAGATAGTCGGGGTTGAAG
>CAIWTL010000460.1 GCA_903915555.1 uncultured Micrococcales bacterium
CAAAATCTACCATATAGGGCCGAAAGACGCAAGTACGTTGTGTTAAGGTTTCTTAACACTGTCCCTTCCCGCTTGACAGACATTAGCGCATGTGATAGTCTCAGTGGCATCATAGGAGGATGACATGGACTATCATATCAGCAAACCAGACGCCACCATGCAACGCATCGCTGACACCATCGGATACCGCCGCGGCGACCGGCGACTGCTCTTCTCCCTGCGAGACCTGGCTGACCTGACCGCCTTCCCTTATCGCCGCCATGTCCCGCGGTTGGATGTCTGCCACCGGATCCTCGACGTCCTCAACGACCTGGCAATGGTCGACGTGCGGTTCGGCTGCCCCGCCGATCCGTCCGATCGGAACGACTACGACATCGTGTTCGCCGCCGACGGGCCCCACAGCAGGTGGCGGGAAGCAGCCTGTATCGGATTCCCCGGGCAGCCCTACGACGGCCAGGTGGCTCGGCTCGTCTGTGTACCGACTGCCTTCGACGGTTGGCCGGCGGTGACCTATGTCTTCACAGACGACGACTCGGTCAGCGTGTTGCAGTTGGCCGACAGCACTCGCGTCATCCTTCGGGTGGGCCCGCAGGAACCGCCCCTGGCTGAGTTGCTCGAGCGTGCCATGGATGCCCTCGGCTTCCTACCGGATGTGGCGGACTGGTCGACCTATCGGGCGCAGCGCGCTCTGTGTGATACGAATCTGCGGGGGACGTGCGTCATCGTGGGGGACGCCGCACACCAGACCAACACCCGGGGTGGGATGAACATGAATGCCGGGATGCACGACGCAGCGGTCCTGGCGCGGACGTTCGCCACCGATCCCGACGAGTTGCCGGTGGCTGCGGCGGAGCGGCTGCGTGTCGCGACCGAGGAGCTGCTCCCCCGGACTCACGCGACCCTGGGACCGGGCAGGTTCGACGATGTGGCCACCATCCACGCCGACCCGGTGCGCCGCCGGCAGTTCCTCGTCGAGGCGAGCATGCTGGACATGGTGCGCTGGTGACCGGGGCCATGATCGATCTCCATGCGATGTCGCGTGTCGCCGTTGTGGTACCCCCGTCCAACCCGATCGTGGAACCGGAACTGGCGGCGCTGCTGGGAGCTGACACCGCGTTGTACGGCAGCCGGCTACCCCGCTATGTCGACTTCAACCTGCGGCAGCGCAACCAGTTGTACGTCCGTGCCTACTCGGCTGCCCTCGACTCATTGGCAGGCCTGAACACACATGCGGCCCTGATCGCGATGACCGGTCCGAACTACCGGTACGGACTGGCGGGTGACATGGCGTTGGCCGCGGACCTGAGTCGGCGGTTCGACGCCCCGGTGCGCACCGCCAGTCTCGCCATCCACGACACCCTCGCCACCATGGGTGAGCGGCGCATCCAACTGCTGTCCCCGTACCCGGACTGGTTGACCGCTGACGCCGTCGAATACTGGTCGGGAGCCGGCTACGAGATCGAAGCGGTGCACCAGTACTTCACGTCGGGCAGTGACTTCAGGGCGTACGACACCACTTCCGACGAAGTGGCGCAGGCCCTGGACTCGATCACCTCGCACGTGCCGATCGTGTTGACAGGTACCGGGCTTGCCACGCTGAGCGCCCTGCGATCGGCCGCGGGTGACACGTTGCTGTTGTCCTCGAACCTGTGCGGGGCATGGTGGCTGGTCCAGCAACTGGGACTGAGCGGGACAGCGCTGTATCACGCCTTGGTGGCTGACCTTCCCTGACTCACTGCGGGCAATCCCGCCACGGTGTGTCCAGTGGTGCAGTCAGGATGAAGTCCACCAGCTCTTGGGCGCCCGTTCCGAGCCGCTCCTGCATCAGCATCAGCGCCTTGTCCCGCACGTCCGCCGTGCTCGCCGACGAATGGGGACCCCCGCGTACAACCGTGACCAGCACGTGTCCGGCAGCCCCCTCCAGCTCCGCCCAGCGTCGGTCCGGGCGCTCGCCGACGGCCAACTGGATGGCGGCCTCGACACGCATCACATCGGGCTCATCCGCAGCGCTCAACGCGGCCAGGTCGAATCGACCGTGGACCAGCGCGTAGGCCGCACACCACGTTGCACTGAACTGGCGCTGCAGCAGATCGCGCGGCGCACGAAGACCGGTGTACTCCACTGCCGCGGCATACATCGTGAGCCGCAGCGGATCGGTCGGGACGCCGAAGCGCTCCCGCCACTCCAGGGCCGCGGCGATCGCATAGCCCGTGTGCCGGACACCGGGCCACATCTTCAGGTAGCCACCCTCGATCGGTTGATCCGCCACGGTTGCCACCGGAGTATCTCGTCCCAGCAGATCCATACATTGCGCCACCGCGTCCGGCGGGCCGGTGAATCCCGCC
>CAIWTL010000461.1 GCA_903915555.1 uncultured Micrococcales bacterium
ACCACCAGCAGCGTCAGCACCAGCCACACGCCATGGTTCTCGCGGCCGAACGCCAGCACGTAGTAGGTCGCGACCGACACGAGGAGGGAGATGGTGATCGCGTACTGGGCGGTGTCGCCCACGGTGTTGTGCGGCGGGGACGGCAGTTGCTTGTTGCGGATGAGCATGTAGACCGCGCCCACCGACCAGAACGCGCACACGGCCATCCCCGCGAGTATCGACAGGAGGTATGCCTCCGAGCCCGGGTCGGGCTGGTGGCCGTTCACCGGCTGGGGCAGCGCCATCAGGAAGATCATGCCGAGAGGGATCATCACGATGCCACGGTTCAGACCCCACCCGGCACTGACACCGGCGATGAAACTGACGATCGCCATCAGGCATGCCCCTGCCAGGGGGACAGTGCCCGACACCAACGCGATGGGAGTCAGCAGGAGCAGGAAGAGTGACGCCGACACTCCCAGGCGCAAGCCCCCGGTGACGGTGTTGAGTGTCCCGACGAGGGTCCCGAAAAGCATGATGCTCGCCGCGGACGTGCCCAGGGCGTAGGCGCACAGCAGCACCGGGGGCAGGATCGCCACGACCAGGATGATCAGGCCGCGCACCAGGCTCTGCGTCATCTTCTTGCGATCGAGGATCTTCGACGTCACGGTGCGCAGTCTGCCGCAGGTCGTACCGTCATCGCTCCGGTCGCAGGTAGCCTCGCTGCACATGACGACCCACGCCGACCCCACGGTCGGGGATCGCGCGACGGATCCGGGGAGGGCGGGCCGGGTGCGGCTGGCGCAGTGGTCCTTCTGGACAGGTGTCGTGGTCATCGCGGTGGGCGGCGTCATCGGGATCTGGGCGAATCGGGACTGGATCGCCACCACCGATCTGGCGTGGGAGCAACTGGTGTTGCAGGGCATCCCCCAGGAGTGGCCCACGGCGGGTTCCTACTCGCGCTGGGGCTGGGGTCACCCGGGGCCCGTCTTCCACTATCTCCTGTGGCTGCCGTGGCGGCTGATGGGCGGCGCTGCGGCAGGTCTGCTGGTGGGGATGCTGTTCCTCCACCTGGGAGCTGTGGTGCTCGCGTGGCTCACCGCCCGCTCGCGATCCCTCGCACTCGCGGTCCTGGCGGCGATGGGTCTGCTGATCGTGTGGGCGCTCGTCGGTCAGGGACAGGCACTGCTTCCCTGGAACCCGCTGGTCGGAACGCTACTGGGGGGCACGCTACTGGTCGCCGCCGTGGACGCAGCAGCGCGGGGGCGGTGGGGGACATTCCTGCTGCTGCCGATCGCCAGTGTGCTGGTCCAGGCGCATGTGGGGGCGGCGATCCTGGCGGTGGCCTGTGTGGCCTTCGCGTTGACTCTCGCTCTGGTACGGGTGGGTCAGTCGCAGGCACTTCCGCTGCGGTCCCTGGGATGGTCGGCTCTCGTCACGGTCGTGTTGTGGTTCCTGCCCCTGGCGGAGGCCTTCCCCGACGGAGGCAATCTGCGGGCGATCCTGACGACGGACACCGGTCCGGGCCTGGGGTGGGGCGCGGCGGCGCGCGTGATCTCCGGGGCGTGGTCGGTCCCGGCGTACTGGTGGTCCGGTGATGCCGTGCTGCCCGAGTCGATGGCCATTCCCGTACTCGCGCTCGTGCCGTTGGTCGCGTTCGTGGTCGCTGTCGTCCGGGCCGATCCTGTGGCGGTCCGCGCGATGATCGTCGGGGGAGCAGCTGCGCTCACGGCAGTCCCGTCGGTCGCGCTGGCCGATCAGCCACGGTCCTACCTCGTCGCGTGGCTGCCCGCCGTCGTGGCGATCGTCCTGGCCACCTCGGTATGGGTCCTGGTCAAGGGCTCCCACGAGCGATGGGTGCTGCTGCTGGCTCCGGCGTTGCTCATACCTGCCTACCTCGTCTCCTGGCGGCTGCTCACGGAGCCCCCCCTCGCCTTCGACGACGCAACTGTCAGAGCGGCGGTCGCCGTCGCCGAGCGCGACGCGGCAGGCGGTGTCCATGTCTCCATCACTCCCGACTCCCGGGCTTTCGAGGTCATGCCCGGTATCGCCACGGAGCTGCGGCGGCGCGGCATCGGTGTGTCCGGAGAGTTCCCCACAGCCCTCCCCGCGTCACTGGCGGGTCTGATCGATCAGCAGCCCGCCGGCCGGAGAGGGCTGGTCGTGGAGTTCTTCCCCGCTCCTGGGGAGCCGGTGCCGGCGGGGTGGCGGGTCGCCGCGCAGGAGGACCCCTTCACGCCGGACCAATGGCGCGAGTTGCTGCGGTACCGCCGCATGGCCGACGATCCGGCCCTGCCGGAGCGCGATCGTGCGCTGGCGACCCTCGGGTACGAACAGGTACGTGCCGGCCGCACCGCCTGGCGCATCCTGCTGCAGGACCGGGCTTAGGCTGAAGGCCGTCCGCGGCGCCGCGGACGCGGAGGCCTGGCGAGGAGGGCACATCGTGGTGACGGTGGCAGGTCGCGTGTGGGCGCGCCCCGACGCCGTCGCGGCTGGGATGCTGCTGCTCCTCGCCGCTGCGGGACTCGCGCAACGCCAGTTGGGCCTCGTGCCCGGCCTGGTCACAGTCGCGGCATGGTCGGCGGTGGTTGTCGCCGTCGTCCGATGGGCCCTCCTGTCCGCCGGTGGACCACGCATCCCGGTCACCGCGATCACCGTGTTGTTGACGGCGGGCCTCGTCGCATTGGCGGCGGTCAACCTGCTGGTGCCTGAGAGCGTGGATCTGCGTGCCGATCGGGACGATGCACTCGACCTGGCCGCCGCGGAGTTGATGGGTGGCCGCGACCCGTGGGCGGTGTCGACCCATATCCACCCCACGCACCATCCCAGCCCCGGGCTGGGCGGCGTCCTGCTCGCCGCCCCCTTCGCTCTGGGGCTCGGTGACAGTTCATGGCAGAACGTGTTCTGGTTGATGATCGCTGTGGTCCTCCTGGTGCGTGTGGCCGGGTGGGCACCGGCGTTGGCCGGTGCCGCTCTGGTCTGGTCCTCGCCGACCTTCTGGAACGAGTGGATCTTCCAGAGCGATCTC
>CAIWTL010000462.1 GCA_903915555.1 uncultured Micrococcales bacterium
AAGAGCGACCAGGCCGTCTCGACGGTTCCCGGTGACAGGGCAGGTACCAGCCCGGGGACGAGGGCGACCCCCGACTCGAAGGCCTCCGCAGCGCCCTCGGCGTCTTCGTCTGTTCCGGCGTCCCACGAGACCCCGTCGTAGGCGGCCTCGCGGGCCACAGTGAAGAGTCCCGCCCCACAGCAGTGCAGCAGCATCGGCGCATCGCCTGGTCGGCGGACGTGCGCCAACCCCGCCACCACCTGAGGACGGGGAACAGCAGCGAGTCTCCCCAGCCCGCTGGCCGTGGGGATGTCACCGGCGAGGACCGCCGGGAGCCCCGGCTCGTCCAGTTGGACCACGATGGTCGCGGCGGGAACGCGGCGCTGCACCTGGGCAACCTGCTCCGCGACCGCCAGCCCGGTCGCCTCGGCGAGTTCGGCGGTGAAGGAACTGTCGCGCACGAGGCGTCGGCCGGATCCGTCCTCCACCGCCGCCGACCAGGTCCACGGCCCACACAGTTGGATCTTGACCGGTCCCTCGTAACCCGCCAGCGCCTCTTCGAACCTGTCCAGGTCTTCACCGAGCCATGACCGGGCGCGGCGCATGTCGGGTCCCGGTCGCCCGGTGCGCTGCCATCCCGTGGGGACGGCCTCGAGCGCGAACGACGGATCGATCTGCATCAGGGCCGCTGCCGTACGCCCCACCATGTCCGCCCCGGCTCCCCGCGCGGGGAGTTCCGGCAGCGCCGGCCACTCGGGGATCTCACCCACGACGACGGCGCAGGCCGCTGCCGCGCTGGTGCCCGGCATGGATCCGATGCCGGTGGCGGCGGACGGTATCCGGCTGTGCATGGGGACCTCCTGCTGTCCGGTCAGCATGCCAGGGCGACGTCAACCGATCCACCGGCTCCCGGCGTGACGAGCGGCACCGACGCGCGGTAGATGGAGGATCGGTGGAATGAGGCCTAGTGTCAGACATGTGCTTCCCGTGGCCGATCTGCTGACCGCCCAGGACAGGATCGGCAACCTGATCACGACATCACCCCAACTTCCGGAGTGGTCGACCTACGCGGCCGTGGCCTTCGGCGGCCTGGCGGGAGCGGCCTTCGCCGCCCGGCGGGGTTTCGACTTCATCGGAGTTCTGGGTCTCGCCGTGGCGCAGGGCCTCGGTGGGCTCATGCTGGCGGCGATCCTGCTCCAGACAGGCACTCCCGAGGTGCTCACCGACGGCCGCTACCTGCTGATCGTCACGGTCGCGGGCGTCATCGGTTTCTTCTTCGCCGGGCTCATCGCGCGGGCGGTGCAGTCGGCCATCCTGGTCGACGCGCTCAGTCTGGGGCTGCTGTGTGCCGTGGGAACGAACCTGGCGCTGCGCAGCGGTCTCGACAATGCGGCATCGGTCTTCATCGGGGTCATCACCGCGGTCGGCGGCCTGATCCTGCGCGACGTCCTCGCCGGACGCGCACCCGAAGTGCTGCGCCCGGGGATCTTCATCGCGTCGGCCGCTCTGATCGGCGCCATCGTCTTCGTGGTCCTCGTCGACCTC
>CAIWTL010000463.1 GCA_903915555.1 uncultured Micrococcales bacterium
AGCAGGGAGAGGCAGGCTCGGTTGGTAGGCTCGCGGAGCCTGAGGGTGCATCTGGACAGGGGTGAACCGCCTGCGCAAGGAGATGCGCCAGCGCACTGACCTCTGCCGAGCTATCGCTCGTCGGAGGTCAGCGGCACGACCGCAACGGGGCACTCCGCGTACAGAAGCATCTGCAGACCCACGGATCCCAGCATGAGTTGCCGGAATCCACCCCGACCGCGCGAGCCGACGACTGCCAGCGGAGCGCCGGCCGCCTCCGCGACAAGGATCCGGGCAGGCGGACCGGATCCGTGCAGGATCGTCACGTCGGGCTGATCCCCGACCTGTTCCAGAGCAGTTGACATCACATCGCGTACCGCAGGGGTGAGGCCGGGGGAGTCCGGTCCGATCGGTGTGGGCGCTCGCTCCGGTTTCCCCTTGCTGACGATCACCACCGCCACCCCCAGGCCGACAGCACGGGAGTGTCGCAGCGCGAAATCCAGCGCCCGCCGCGCGAAACGGGAGCCGTCGAAGCCCACGACGACCTCATCGGGGTGGCGGGCGAATGCCTGGGCCTTCGCCGTCTCCTCGTCTGGTTCGTAGAGGACCACGACGGGGCACTGGGCATAGGGCGTCACGTTGAGGACGGTCGAGCCGAGGACAAGGCCCTGGAACCCGCCCAGACCACGGGAGCCCATGACGACGATCTCGGCGACCTTGGCCGCCTCGAGAAGGGCGACCACGGGGGACTCCGGACTGACGAGCACCTGCACCTCGACATCGGGGTGTTCCTCGCCGGCGCGCGCCGCCGCATCCGCCAGCATCTCGACCGTCGCCTGACGTAGAAGTCCCTCGTCGATCGCTTCGGAGAGGTCGAGCAGTTCCGCCTCGGCGTCCGGGCGAGCAGTCAGGATGGTGAGCGGCTCCCTGTGTGCGGCTGCGGTGTCAGCGGCCCAGGCCAGCGCCACCTGGGAAGACGTCGACCCGTCGTATCCGACGACAACACCTTCGAACGCCACGTGGTCTAGTGTCCCAGAAGGAGCGCAGGGAGGTCAGGGGTGGAGGGCGATACTTCCCAACCGGCACCCGCTGTCGGTGAGGATCTGCACGACAAGGGCCTGTCGAAGAACTCCGTCGGCCTCGTCGGGGGGATCATCCTCGCCATCTCCTGCGTTGCTCCGGCCTACACACTCACCGCTACCATCGGCCTGCTGGCCACCGACGTCGGTACCCAGACCCCTTTCGTCTTCGTGCTCGGTTTCCTGCCGATGTTCTTCGCCGCCTACGCCTACCGGGAGCTCAACCGGGTCAGCCCGGACTGTGGGACGTCGTTCACCTGGACGACCAAGGCCTTCGGGCCGTACATCGGATGGCTGGGGGGATGGACGGCGGTCCTTGCGACCGTGATCGTCATCTCGAATCTCGCCGGCGTCGCGGTGCAGTTCCTCTACCAGTTCGTCGGAGACCTCCTGAGCAACCCGGGCATCGCGGACCTGTGGCGCAACAGGCTGGTCGATGTGGGGACGTGTGTCATCCTCCTGGCGATCGCCACCTACATCGCCTATCGCGGCATCACCACGACAGAGCGGCTGCAGTACATCCTCGTCGGGTTCCAGTTGGTCGTCCTCGCGATCTTCGCCGTCGCCGCCATCGTCCAGTCACGGGACTCCGTGAGTGGACTGTCCTTCAGTTGGGAGTGGTTCACTCCGGCAGGGCTCACGGCCTCGGCGATCGTGGCGG
>CAIWTL010000464.1 GCA_903915555.1 uncultured Micrococcales bacterium
GGACCTGCTGACCCTCTTCACCCACCACCAGTCCCAGGTGAGCACGCTCTTTGCCGATCCGGTCGGCCACCGCCGCGAAGTCGCGGTCGGCACGATCGGTCAGGTCGCGCTGCCGCTGGGCGGCGTCGACCTCGAACAACTGGCAGGCGGTCGACTGCAGCAGGTGCCGCAGGGTCCGCGTCACCAACCGGGACGAACAGCTCCAGACCATCCGCAGCGGACGCAGGGCATGGCACGACTCGCGATGGGGAGCGACATAGTCTTCGCGCACCCGGTAGCTGCGCAGGCCTCCCGATCGTCGTGCCAGGCGGGTCACCCCCCCTTCCCACGCCGCGAGCACCGCCGACAGCCGCCCGGGACGCGACCAGGGTTGTCCCCCCAGCCCGGCGAACTCGAGCCCCGCCTGTTCGGGACCACCACCGGCCCCCGTCACCAGCACTCCCCCCACGGCACGCACCTGGGGAATGGCAAATCCGAATTCGGCCCGAGTCGCCACCCCGAGATCGACCACCTGAAACCCCATCCGCCGCAACGCCAGGCAGACCCCGCGCGCCAGGTCGGGTCCACTGGGGCGGTCATCATGCGCCAGGACCACCACCGGGCCGGGAACCCCCACCTGCAACACGCGGACCCCCTCGACCCCGTCGGAATCTCCCTCGGCTGCGACCTCCGGGCCACTTGTCTCCGATGCCGCCCCCGCTTCGGGCAGATCGCGGCTCAATTCCTGCGCAAACGCCGCTGCCAATTCTCCCGCGAGATGCCGGTCGAGCTGGTTCAGGTAGACGCCGCGCACTCCCTCGGCCTGAAACAACGCCGCGACGGCCGGCGACCGGCTGCCGCGATCGGTCGCACCGTCATTGCGGTCGAGCACTGGCAGAGTGCCGGGGAGGTGTTCCGGGTCGGTTGCCGCACCGGGATGAATGGTACCGGGCTGAGCGGTACCGGTCTGAGCGGCACCGGGCTGAACCGCACTGGGATGATGGGGGCAATGGCGGCATTTCGCATAGCCGGCGGCCAGCCGGGCGCGGTAGACGGGATCGCGGTCGAGCTCCTGCCCGACGAAGCTCGAGGCCAACGCGCCGGCGAGCACGCCGGCCAGCGACGCCGGCACCGCCACCAGGAGGATCCGCCCCAGCCCCCACGACGGGTCGACGGGGGCGAGGATCGCGATCATCGCCGCCATCGCCGCCGAGACGGGGCTGGCCGTGATCGCCTGCTGCGACGCGATGGCGGCGATCCCCATCGGCCGCTCCGGGCGGATTCCCGCGCGGAGGGCCGTCTCGGCGATCACCGGCAGGAGCGGGTAGACGACGTGGCCGGTGCCGGCCACGAAGGTGAAGGTCCAGGTGACCAGCGGCGCCACGAACGTCACCGCGCGCGGCCGGGCCCGGATGACGCGCTCGGCGACGCGCACCAGGACGTCGATCCCCCCCGCGGCGTCGAGCGCGGCGGCCGCCGTGATCACCGCCAGCACCACGAGCATGACGTCGACCGGCGGGGTCGTGGGGGCGACGCCCAGCGCGGAGAGCACCAACAACCCCGCCCCGCCCCACATCCCCATCCCCACGCCGCCGCTGCGCGCGCCGGCGATGATCGCGGCGGCGACGACGGCCAGATGCAGCAGGATCGTCATCGCGGGGCTCCGCTCGCCGTGGGGGGCGATGGGGTATGGTAGAGCCTTTTCACCGCCCCCGGATACGCCGCGCCGCGGAGGCCGCCATGACCGTGCCCGTGAAGATCCTCAAGAGCGTCTGCGCGCTCGACTGCCCCGACGCCTGTGCGCTCGAGATCCGTGTCGAGGGGGAGCGTGTGACGGGCCTCGCCGGGGCCGCCGACCACCCGGTGACACGCGGCTTCGCCTGCGTGAAGACCGCGCGCTACCCGGAGCGGCAGGAGCAGGCCGACC
>CAIWTL010000465.1 GCA_903915555.1 uncultured Micrococcales bacterium
GCCGACGAGATCGCCCGCCGACTCGTCCCGTACATGCAGGCCGAGGGACTCATGGGCGATCCCCCCACCGACGCTCAGGACCGCACACTGGCCGCGGTGATTCCCCTCATCCACACCCGCATGGACACCCTCACCCAGGGTCCGCCGATGATCGCCTTCCTCTTCACCCCCGACGACGATTTCGCCATGGACCCCGACGACGCGGCCAAGGTGATGGGGGAGGGTTCCGCCGAGGTCCTGACCACCGCCCGCACGGCCCTCGCGGCGCTGCCGGAGTGGACCACGGACAGCATCGAGACCGCACTGCGCGAGGCACTCATCGACGGGCTCGGGCGCAAACCCAAGGTGGCGTTCGGCCCCGTCCGCGTCGCTGTCACCGGACGGCGCATCTCACCGCCCCTCTTCGAATCCCTCGAACTCCTGGGACGTGACAGCAGCCTGCGACGACTGGACGCCGCCGTGGCGCTCACAGGCGATTCCTGAGGCGCGGTCGGCAAGCCGGGTGGATCGGGCTATACTCTTCGGAGCCCTTGGGGTATGGGGTAATTGGCAGCCCGACGGTTTCTGGTTCCGTTAGTCTAGGTTCGAGTCCTGGTACCCCAGCGAGAGTTCGTGGACACTCTTGTCCCCGACACTCACCGGTCCGGTCCGCCGGATCAATGGCCCCGTTGTGTAGTGGCCTAGCACGCCGCCCTCTCAAGGCGGTAGCGCGGGTTCGAATCCCGTCGGGGCTACGTCTGAAGAGGCGCATCTTCTCTCACGAGGGGGTGCGCCTCTTCTGTTCATGTGGCGTGGGCACGCCGCACCCTCTCTTTCACAGCCCGTACTCGTCGCCCAGGATGCGGAGGAGCGCGGAGCGCGCCTGATCGGGGGTGAGTCGGCCGGTGGACACGGACGCCTCGACCTCGTGGAAGCGCCGGGCTGTCGCACGGTCGTGCAGGACGTCGTGCAGCCAACGGGACAGGTCGCCGTCGCCGCTGTGGTGGGCGATGGCACCGGTGGGGCATGCCATGAGGGCGTCCCGGAGTTGCGTCAGGTTCGAGACCACGGCGATCACCTCGTCGTTGTCCGACCTCACGTAGAAGCGGGTGTGTCGAGGCATGGCGCCGTGGACGTACTTGCGCCAATGACGATGGTGACGGGTCAGTCGGGTGCCGGGATCGAACCACCCCGACGGACCGTCCGAAGGAGCCTGCAGCAGAAGGCCGGCGCCGATGCGGGAGCCCGGCGGATCGGCCTCCGGCGGTCCGCTCGGGGATCTCGGCCGCTGCCCGTGCGGCCCGGCACCATGCATGTCCACCAGATGTCGGACGCCCTCGTCCCCGACGCCCCCGTCCGGCAGCCACACGACGGTGTCCAACCGCGATGCGGCGTCGTCACCGAGCCAATCGACCCGATGCGATGCGAGGCACAGGCCCCATCCGGTGCTGGGGTCTTTCAGCAGGCCGGGGAGGTCGAGCAACCAGAAGTTCGAGTGGGCCTCGTCGTCGACGATCCAGTGCGGAAGTCCGAAGCGTGCGCGGGAGCCGACCACGGCTGCCGCGACGCGCGCCACGTAGGCCTGGGACTCCCGCGTGTCCAGACTCGAGAGGTCGAGCACCACGCTCGTGAACCTCGTCGAGAAGTGGACGGCCAGCTGCGTGGGGGTGGGGAGGTCGTGACCGCCGTAGGTGATGGTTCCCCGCAGCCGGGACAACTCGGCGTGATCACCCTCCGGGTCGATCACGAGGAGGCAGTAGCCGTGGGCGATCAGATGCTCCGCCATGAGTCCCACGAGGTAACTCTTCCCCGACCCCGGTGCGCC
>CAIWTL010000466.1 GCA_903915555.1 uncultured Micrococcales bacterium
ACTCGGGCTCCGATGAAGACACCGGGAATCTGCCCCAGCATCAGGGACAACAGAACAGAGAGGTCGACCTCACCAAGACCCCAGTGCGCGATGGCGCCCACGATCAGCATGGGGACGGCCTGGACGAGGTCCGTGCCGACCAGTCGACTCGGCAGCATCGCGGGGAAGAGGATGAGCAGGCTGGCCGCGATGAGGGTACCGGAGCCGACCGAGGTGAGCCCCACGAGGATTCCGACGACGAGGCCCACGACGCCGGCGATCGCCAACCGACCACGCGAGAAGGTCAGCGCCGCTCCGGAGTGCGTATCGGCGTACCTGCGGATCCGCATCCGCAGGATCGTGACAGCCACCGCGATCAGCAGGACCACGCCGATGAGGCGGCGCAGCAGTTCCTCCCCGTCTTCCCCGTGCACCAGAAGTGTGAACAGCCACGTGCCGAGCAGGACACCGGGCACGGATCCCATCGTGAGCCACAGCACGACCGGGTAGTAGGGCGTCTTGCGCTTGATGTGGACCGCTGCGCCGACTGGCTTCATGACGGCGGCCGACACCACATCGGTGGACACCGCTACGGGTGCCGGCACGTTGAACAGCAGCAACAGCATCGGGGTCACGATCGCTGCACCACCGAGGCCGGTCAGCCCCACGACCGTTCCCGCGAAGAGGCCACCCAGGGTCAACCACGGATCAATCACCTCGGCAGTGTGCCCCATCGGTGACCGGAACCAGACATATGACACCCCCATGGTGTGATTCGAGACTCCGACGCACCGGCGCCGTGGCGCCCCAAGCCGGAGGACCCGGGATCCCTGCGGCTACGGTCGGGCCATGGAGTCGCCGCCGCCGTTCATGGATGAGGTGAACGAGTACCTCGACCATCTGCGGGTCGAACGGGGTCTCGCTGCGAACACGCTGGACGCCTATCGGCGGGACCTGACGCGTTATCAGGGCTTCGCCCGGGAACGCGGGGTGGAGACTCTGACCGGCATCACCGAGGAGCATGTCGGCCAGTTCCTCGTGTCGCTGCGAGCCCCCGACGAGGCCGGCCGGACCCTGGCGGAGTCGTCGGTCGGTCGGATCACGGTCTCGGTGAGGCGATTCCATGCCTTCGCTTCCGTGGAAGGTCTGGCGGCCGACGACGCCGCGGCACGGGTCAAGCCACCCCGCGCGCCGAGCCGGTTGCCGCACGCGGTGCCCGTGGGCGACGTGGAGCGTCTGCTCCAGGTCCCCGACCCCGCGACTCCCGCAGGGCTGCGGGACCGGGCCATTCTGGAACTGATGTACGGCGCCGGTTGCCGGGTGAGCGAACTGACCGGTCTGGATGTCGACGACGTGGACACCGACCGACGCACCGTCCTGGTGACCGGCAAGGGCAACAAGCAGCGCATCGTGCCCATCGGTCGCCACGCCGCCGAGGCGGTGGACGCCTACCTCGTACGAGGTCGCCCCGTCGCAGCGACGCGGGGCCGGGGCACTCCTGCGCTCTTCCTGAATGCGCGAGGCGGTCGTCTGACCCGACAGAGCGTCTGGAACCTGTTGCGGGCCTGCGGCCACACCGCCGGAGTCGACGACGTCCACCCCCATACGCTGCGCCACTCGTTCGCGACACACCTGCTGGAGGCAGGCGCCGACATCCGGGTGGTCCAGGAGCTTCTCGGCCACGCATCGGTCACCACGACCCAGATCTACACGAAGGTCACCATCGACCATCTGCGCGAGGTGTATCTGACGGCGCACCCGCGCGGACGGTGAGGGCGAGTCGCGGCGGGGGGCGCTCGTTGCGTGGGTTACCGTCGGGGGGTGTCCATCAGCGTGCCGTCGGAGACCTCGGCCGATCCTGCCGCGCCCGTGGTCGATGAGACGGGGGGTGTCGCCGTCGGCACGCCCGGGTCGAGCGACGACGGCGCCTTCCAGGTCCGGGTCGAGGGGTTCACCGGGCCGTTCGATCTGCTGCTGTCGCTGATCGCCAAGCACCGTCTCGAGGTGACGGTCCTGGCGCTG
>CAIWTL010000467.1 GCA_903915555.1 uncultured Micrococcales bacterium
CGGTGAGCGCCGTGATGAGGCTGCTGTCGAGACCGCCGCTCAGGTAGGCCCCAACGGGCACGTCGGCGACGAGACTCGCGTCCACGGCCCGCCCCAGGGCCTCGTCGAGCAGCCGCGTCGCCTCCGGCTCCGTCACGTCGATCGGCGCGACCGCGGCGGCGGACCAGTACTGCTGGGTCGACCAGGCTCCGTCGGGACCGATCCGGGCCACGTGACCGGGCAGGAGCTTGCGGACGCCCTGGAGCAGCGTGTCCGGGGCGGGGACGCTGCGCCGGCGGAGGTAGGCGTCGAGGCTCGCCTCGTCGATTCGGGCCTCGTCCAGGAACGGCAGCAGTGCCTTCGATTCGCTGGCGAACGCCAGCCAGCCAGGGCCCACCGCGTAGTAGAGGGGCAGGATGCCGAGCCGGTCACGGGTCAGCCACGTCTCGCCCGTGCGCCCGTCGTGGACCGCATAGGCGAACTGCCCTCGCAGCAGCGGTGCCACCGAAGGCGACAGGCGTTGGGTGTGCAGGGCGAGGAGGACCTCGGTGTCGCCGTTGGTCACGAAGGGGTACTCGAGCGTGGACCTGACGTCGCGGTAGTTCAGGATCTCGCCGTTGAACGCGAGGTGGACCGAACCATCCGGGCTCGACATCGGTTGCGGCGACGACGAGGGGTCGATGATCGCAAGACGCCGGTGGGCAACGCCGAACGGTCCGTCCACCACCACACCATGGCCGTCGGGCCCGCGGTGGTGCAGCAGTTCGGAGGCCCGTACCAGCGCGTCGCCGTCGACGGGACCGCCGTCCCATCGACGGAGACCTACGAAGCCACACATGGTGATCCAGGACCCCCCGCTGCGACCGGACCCGGGCCGCCCGTCAGGACGTCGCGGAGGATCCGGAGCTGCTCGTCCCACGTCTCACCGCCGACGGCCTGACGCCGGCTCAGCGGTGTCCCGACCCCGTCGCCCCGGACGGCGTCGCGCACCGCCGCGACGAAGGACTCGGCGTCGGCTGCGACCCCGACGACGTCCCGGTAGGGCTCCACCTCCGGGAAGGTGGTGCTGACGACCGGAAGACCCATCGCGAGGTACTCCTTCAACTTCACCGGGTTGCAGTGGGCGATCCACTCGTTGTCCTGCCACGGCATGAGGCCCACGTCCAGACCGGCCATCACCGACGGCACGTCCTCGAACGACACCTCGCCCAGGTATCTCACGTTCGGGCGCGCCAGCAGGTCGTCCACCCAGGTGTCGATGCGACCGACGAGCACGAGCGTCGCGTCCGGGCATCGATCGGCGAGCAGTTCCAGGAGCTCCAGGTCGATGGTGTAGGCGTCGATCGTGCCCACGAATCCCATGCGGGGACCGGGCACCGCGACCACGTCGGGATGCGGCTCCGCGTACGCGGCCGGGTCGAACACCCCGGTGTCGATCCCATGACGGAGCAGGACCGGTCGCCCCGTGAGCGGAGCCTCGTCCTCCAGGAGCGGCAGGCTCGAGAAGCAGGCTGCATCCGCTGCGGCCAGGAGGTCGTGTTCGAGCGCCAGCACGGTCGAGGTGTCCGCCTCCGGGAGGGCCGAGTACCGGTCCGAGCGATAGGCCACCGTCCGCCGCCGCTGCAGTCCCTCCGCGATCGGCCACGCCGTGGGCAGGGTGACCACCACGTCCGGTCTCCTGATCCCGAGGCGCCACAGCGCGAGGCGCACCTGCGCACGCACCGACCAGCGGTTCAACGACGCGGCGACCCCTTGGCCGTAGAGCGGCAGGAAGAACGGGGTCAGCACGTGGAAGTCCGGCAGGTCGGGCACGGGCGTGGCCAGACCGCGCGCGGCGCTGCGGATCTTCCGGAGGATCCGGCTCAGCGGGGCCGAGGACGAACCCGGACGGGGCATCCGCAGCCCGAGGCTGTTCACGAACAGCACGGGTCGATCCGCTGCCAGCCGGGTCATGAGCTGGATGTCGGAGTGCCCGTGACTGAAGTACCACCAGTCCTGGGCTGAGAAGCAGACCACACCGGGTGGTGGCGGACCCGCGAGGTCGGCCACCAGGGCGCTCCTCCGGCGGACCAGCGCACGCAGGCCGGCCCTGCTCGTGGGCCGGCCCGACAGCGCGCGGACGGCCTCCGAGAACGCCACGACCAGCGCGAGCACTGCTCCGCTGAGGGCCCCGTGCCGACGACGATGGAGCCGGATGCGGTTCCGCACGAGGAGCGACCACAGTCGGGGGTCGACGTTCGAGTCGCCACCGAGGTGCACCGCCTCGGATCCCGGCTCGAGCACGACGCCGAACCCTGCGTCAGCCGCCCTCAGGCAGTAGTCGGTCTCCTCGGAGTACAGGAAGTAGGACTCGTCCCACGGGCCCACTGCCTCCAGACACCGACGAGTCACGTAGATCGCGGCGCCGGTCACCCAGTCCGCAGCCGAGCGCCGACGGTAGGCATCCGCACGGGTCTCGATCTCACCGAG